>NZ_JAMYQZ010000055.1:0-43054 GCF_040321145.1 Mesorhizobium sp. M0514 | reverse complement strand
CCCACCCTTCTACCTCATTTCTGCTTCGCCAACAGTTCTTTTGCGTCCTTGACGCCGAGTGCAGCCGGCCGCTCGCAGCTGGTCTGCATGGCGACGAACTTGCCGGTCTCGCCCGACCGCAACAGGCCGGTCATGACGTCGACGGCATGCAGCGCGAGCTCCATCGAGCAACGATGCGGCCGGCCCTCGGCGATCGCCAGCGCCATGTCGGCAAGGCCTGCGGTGCGGTAGTTGGCCATCATGCCCTGGCCGTGCATTTCGTTGGGCACGCCGAACGGATGCTGCCATTTCGGCAGTTTCTTCACCGGTTTTGCCGCCTTGGTTATGCGCACGTCGCCACCGAAGAAATTCGGATCCGGCACGAACACCGTGCCCGTCTCGCCATAGAGTTCCATCGGCGCGTGACCATGCGCCCAGACGTCCCAGCTGGTGTTGAGCGTGATCACGGCGCCGTTCTCGAACTCCAGCAGGCCGTGGATCGTTGTCGGCGTGTTGACCGGGATTTTCTCGCCCGCGCGCGGTTTCGACGAGATCGTGCGCTCCTTGGCAGGCGTTGTCGCGAAGGCCGCCACCTGCTTCACCGGCCCGATCAGCTGGATCAGGTTGGTGATGTAGTAGGGCCCGATGTCGAGCACCGGCCCGGCGCCCGGCTGGAAGAAGAAATCGGGATTGGGGTGCCAGTGCTCCATGCCGTGGCCCATCACATGACAGGTGCCGCTGGTGATCTTGCCGAGCGCGCCGGTGTCGATGAGGTTGCGCACCAGCTGGTGCGCGCCGCCCAGGAACGTGTCCGGGGCCGAGCCGATGCGCAGCCCTTTCTTCTCGGCGCGGCTCTTGAGGTCGAGCCCTTCCTTGACCGACAGCACGAACGGCTTTTCCGAATAGACGTGCTTGCCGGCATCGAGGATCTGCTTCGACACCCCGTAGTGCACCGCCGGGATGGTGAGGTTGACGATGATGTCGATCTCGTCATCCTTGAGCAGTTCTTCGACGGTCTCGGCGCGCAGCTTGAACTCCTTCGCCCGTGCCTTCGCCGCGTCCATGTTGATGTCGGCGCAGGCGCGCATCTCGATGCCGCGAAACAGCGGCGCCAGCGAGAAATATGCTTTCGAGATGTTGCCGCAACCGATGACGCCGATACCCAGTTTCTTTGCCATGATGATTGTTCCTAGTAAGCCTTGACGGATGCGAGCGAGCGGCTGGCGAAGCGCTCGATGTCGTTGGGGTTGTCCTGTTCCATCACGTAATATTTGGCCGCGCTCTTCGCCCGAAGTGTCTTGATCAGGCCGGCCCAGTCGATGGTGCCGTGGCCGACATCCGCCCAGCCGTCCTCGTCAAGGCCTTCGCCTGACTTGGCCATGTCCTTGACATGGACGGCGCTGATGCGCTTGCCGTGCTTTTCGATCCACGGCAGCGGATCAACGCCGCCGCGGACTACCCAGGCGACGTCCATCTCCCAGCCGATGTCGGGCGCAGCCGACAGGATGTGATCCTGCGGCACCGAGCCGTCGGCGAGTGTCTTGAACTCGAAATCATGGTTGTGCCAGGCAAAGCCGTAGCCGGCTTTTTTTGCGGTCTCGCCGACCTTGGCCAGACGCTCGCCAAAGCCGCGCCAGCCGGCAGCGTCGGCCGGCCGCTGCTCGGCCAGCAGATAGGGGCAGATGACGAGCGTGATGCCGAGTGCGTCGGCTGTTTTGCGTACGCCGTCGAAATCATTCTCCAGCGCATCGATCGAGAAATGTCCGGTCGGCATCGAAAGCCCGTTCTTGTCGAGTTCGGCGCGGAACGCCGTGGGGTCGTCATAGACGCCGCCGAAACCTTCGACTTCCTTGTAGCCGAGCTTGCCGAGCATTTTCAGGATGCCTTTCCACGGCTGGAAATTGCGGGCGCTGTAGAGTTGGAATGACCAGTTCATCGTCTCTGTCCGTTTCTTGGGTGGTTAAGGCTTGGGGATGTTTTCGGGGGATCGTTTTCGCGAGATCGTTTTAGGGGGATCGTTCTTGGGAGGATGGTTTGCGGATGATTCTAGAGGGTCACAGGCGATTGCCGGTCGCGGCGTCGAACAGCGAGGCGCGCGCCGGATCGAAACCGAACTGGATCGGATCGCCGCTGCGCAGCGTCCGTTCCGCCTCGACGCGGAAGGAGAGGTTGCGGCCGGCAAGCTTCGTCCACACCAGCGTGTCGGAACCCATCGGCTCGACGATCTCGACCGAACCGCCGGCGGAAAACGGCATCGACTTTGCAGCGTCACCGAAAGCGATATGTTCAGGCCGGATGCCCAGCACGCAAGCGCCGGCCGGGCGCTCCGTGCCGTCAAAGGTATAGCGATCGAGCGGCACCGAAACACCGTCGGTCCTGAACGCCGGAGCAGCACCGGCTTCCAGCTCCCCTTCGAGGAAATTCATCGCCGGCGAGCCGAGGAAGCCCGCGACAAACCGGTTGACCGGCCGGTTGTAGATCGTCTGCGGCGCGTCGAGCTGCTGGATGACGCCGCCGCGCATGACCGCGATACGGTCGGCCAGCGTCATCGCCTCGATCTGGTCGTGGGTGACGTAGATCATGGTGTTCTGCAGCTTGCGATGCAGAAGCTTGATTTCGACGCGCAGTTCCGAGCGCAGCTTGGCGTCGAGATTGGATAGTGGCTCGTCGAACAGGAAGACATCGACGTCGCGCACCAGCGCCCGCCCGATCGCCACGCGCTGGCGTTGGCCGCCGGACAAGGCCGCGGGCTTGCGCTGCAAAAGCGGCTCGATCTGCAGGATCTCGGCGGCGCGGGCGATGCGCTTGGCGATCTCGTCCCTGGGCACGCCGGCAACGCGCAGGCCGAACGACAGGTTCTTCTCCACCGTCATTTGCGGATAAAGCGCATAGGACTGGAACACCATGCCGATGCCGCGATCCTTGGGCTCTTCCCAGGTGACGTTCTTGCCCTTGATGAAGATGCGGCCTTCGGAAATATCGAGCAGCCCGGCGATGCAGTTGAGCAAGGTCGACTTGCCGCAGCCCGAGGGACCGAGCAGCACGATGAACTCGCCCTCTGCGACCTCGAGATTGAGGGTCTGCAGCACCGATACAGAGCCGAAATTCAGGGACAGATCCTGGATCGAAACGCTGGTGCCGCTGGCTGCCATCATCGCCATCACCCTTTCACCGCACCGGCGGCGATGCCGCGCACGAAAAGCTTGCCGGAAATGAAGTAGACGATGAGCGGCACGAGCCCGGTCAGGATGGTGGCGGCCATGTTGACGTTGTACTCCTTCACGCCTTGCACCGAATTGACGATGTTGTTGAGCTGCACCGTCATCGGATAGGTGTCGGGGCGGGTGTAGACGACGCCGAACAGGAAGTCGTTCCAGATGCCGGTCACCTGCAGGATGATGGCGACGACGAAGATCGGCAGCGACATCGGCGCCATGATCCGCAGGAAGATGCCCCAGAAGCCGGCGCCGTCGACCCGTGCCGCCCTGAACAGCTCTTCCGGCATCGAGGCAAAATAGTTGCGGAACAAAAGCGTGAGGATCGGCATGCCGAAGATGGAATGGACGATCACCAGGCCGCTGAGGCTGCCGTAGAGGCCGATCTCGCGCAGGATGATGACGATCGGATAGATCATCACCTGATAGGGGATGAAGGCGCCGACGATCAGGATGACGAAGAATGTGTCGGCGCCCTTGAAGCGCCAGTTGGCGAGCGCATAGCCGTTCACCGAGGCGATCGCGATCGACAGCAGCACTGACGGCACGGTGATGCGCACCGAATTCCAGAAGCCGCGCGAAAGCCCGTCGCAATTGAGGCCGGTGCAGGCGGTCGCCCACGCCTTCACCCACGGTTCGAACGTGATTTCGAGCGGCGGCGAGAAGATATTGCCCATCCGTATCTCGGGCATGCCCTTGAGCGAGGTTACGACCATCACGTAGAGCGGCAGCAGATAGTAGACCGCCACCACGATCAGCGTGCCATAGAGGAAGATATTGCGGCGCGAGAAGACATGCCGCGGCTTCGGCCCGCGCGGCCCGGAGGCTTCGCGCTCGGCGGCACCCGCGCTGGCTGGCAAAGGGACGGCCGGGTCAGCCACGCTTCCTGCCTCCGAATTCAAGGTAGGCCCACGGCACGACGACGATCACCACCGAGAGCAGCATCATGGTCGAGGCGGCGAAGCCCTGGCCAAGATTCTGTGCGAAGAACATGTAGTCATAGACATATTTGGCCGGCACTTCGGAGGCGATTCCGGGGCCGCCGCTGGTCTGGGCGACAACGAGGTCGTAGACCTTGACGATGCCCGACGCGATGATGACCAGCGTGGTGATGAAAACCGGCCGCATCATCGGGATGACGATGAACAGATAGGTCTTCCACATCGGGATCCCGTCTACCCGCGCCGCCTTCCAGATGTCCTCGTCGATGCCGCGCAGGCCGGCCAGCATCAAGCACATGATGAGCCCGGTGCCTTGCCACAGCGCCGCAATCGAAATGCCGTAGATGACGATGCTGGAATTGTAGAGCGGGTCGAAGTTGAAGCTCGTCCAGCCGAGGTCCCGCACCACATGCTGGATGCCGAAATCCGGATTGAGCAGCCACTGCCAGACGAGGCCGGTGACGATGAAGGAAAGCGCGAACGGATAGAGGAAGATGGTGCGGAACGTGTCCTCGAAACGGATCTTCTGGTCGAGAAGCGCTGCAAGCAGGAAGCCGATGACCAGTGAGAACACGAGCGAAATCGCGCCGTAGATCAAAAGGTTCTCGATCGAGATCAGCCAGCGCGGCGTCGCCCACAGCCGGTAATACTGGTCGAGCCCGGCGAAATTCAGCCGTGGCAGCAGCTTCGAATTGGTAAAGGAATAGAACACCGTCCAGACGGTGCCGCCGACGAAAACCACCGACGCGGTGAGGATCATCGGGATCGAGGCGACCTTCGCATTGATGTTGCGGAACAGCGGGTTGGGGCGTTCGCTCTTGCTCATCTCGTCAGCCGGCTGGGTAAGGGCGGTGCGATCCCGGCCCTGCTTTCGCAAGGCCGGGAGCGAGGTGTATTGCCTCCAACGTCAGTCTGCCGAAGCGATGAGGTCGGCGAAGCGCTTCTGCGCGTCTTCGATGGTCAGGTCCGGCTTGGCGAAGAATTCGGCGAAGAGATCTTCCTTCTGCTTCTGGGTATCCTGCGAAAGCAGTTGGTCCGTCCACGGGATGACGGCGCCCTTGGCGAGGATGGCCAGACCCTTCTTCATGCAGTCGTTCGCCGCATTGAGATCGACGTCACCGCGCACCGGCAGCGAGCCCTTCTTGAGATTGAAGGCGACCTGAGTCTTAGGGTCGAGCAGCGTCTCTGCCAACACCTCCTGCGCCTTGGACTTGTCGGCATCCTTGAGCAGCGGGAAATAGAAGGCGTCGCCGCCGGTGGCGATAACTTCGTTCAGACCGAGGCCCGGCAGGCAGGCATAGTCCTTGCCGGCGACCTTGCCGGCAACCTGGAACTCGCCTTGCGCCCAGTCACCCATGATCTGGCCGCCGGCCTTGCCGGTGATGACCAGATTGGTCGCCTGGTTCCAGTCCTGCACATTGGTGTTCTTCGCCATCTTGCGGGCATCGTCGGCGGCCTTGAAGACCTTGGCGATCTCGGGCCCAGCGGCGAACTTGGCGTCCTTGTCCTTGTAGACCTTGAGGAATGCATCGGTGCCGCCGACCGCCGCCAGCAGCACATCGAAGGCGCCGGAAGATTGCCAGGCCTGTCCGCCGACAGCGAGCGGGATGATGCCCGCCTTTTCCAGGGCGGGCGCTGCCGCCACGAATTCATTCCAGTCCTTCGGCAGCGGCACGCCGGCCTTCTCGAAGGCTTCGTTCGACAGCCACAACCACTGCCAGGAGTGGATATTGACCGGCACGCAATAGATCTTGCCGTCGATGGTGCAGCTGTCGAGCAGGCTCTTCGGCCGCACGATTTCCGTCCACTTGCCCTTGGTGGCGACATCGGTGAGGTCGCGCATCAGGCCGGCCTGCACCAGTTCTTCGGCCTGCCGGCCGTGATTGAACTGGGTGGCGCCCATCGGATCGCCGCCGGTGATGCGGCTGATCATGATCGGCCGTGCCGTGCCGCCGGATCCGGCAATGGCGCCGTCGACCCAGTGATTGCCGGTCGCGTCGAAGGCCTTGGCGAATTCCGCAACCGCCGCCGCCTCGCCGCCCGACGTCCACCAATGGGTGACTTCCAGGTCGGTGGCGGCCGCCGGGCCGGCAAGCTGAAGCGCGGCCGTCGCGGCAAGGGCAGCGGTCAAAAGTCTATAGCGCATTTCGGTTCCTCCCAGAATCTGAAACGTTACAGATTTTCGATACGGCAATTATGCGGTGCGTGCAACCCCTGAGATAAACGCGCTCGAATGTTTTTTCGAGGCGCGAACAAATTCGTTGCGTGCAAACCGGCAAACTCCGCGCAAAACCGGGTGCTGCGCTGTAAAATCATGCTGCAGCGCAAGAAAACCGTCTCGAACCTGATTCTCGCGCAACGTTTCTGGCCGCCAAAACCCTGCCAAAACCATGGCTTGAGAGACCCACGCGCTGCGATGTTGGAAATCTGTAACGTTTCAGTATATTGAGGCCTGACGGCGAAGAACCGTGCCACATCGTCATCGAAGCGATTGTCGGCTGGTCCGGCGGCTGCTATGCGCCTGACGGGGCGGGACGAATGGACAGGGACCAGACGGAGAAGGACGACGAGGCGGCGCATGAGCGGCCGACGCTGAAAACGCTTGCCTTCATGACCGGGCTCGGCGTCACCACCGTCTCGCGCGCGCTCAAGGATGCACCCGAGATCGGCGCCGAGACCAGGCGGCGGGTTCAACTCGTCGCCAGGCAGATCGGCTACCGGCCGAACCGCGCCGGCGTGCGCCTGCGGACTGGCAAGACCAATGTTATCAGCCTCGTGCTCAATACCGAGCGCGAGATCATGAGCTTTGTCTCGGACATCATCTACGGCGTCTCGGAGGTCATTGCCGACACACCCTATCACCTGATCGTCACGCCCTACTCGCGCTCGCAGGATCCGCTGGACCCGGTAAAGTATCTGGTAGAGTCCGGCTCGGCCGATGGCGTCATCATCTCACGCACGCAGCCCAACGATCCGCGCGCCCGCTACATGCTGGAGCGTGGCATACCCTTTGCCACGCATGGCCGCACCGATATGGGGCTTGTCCACCCCTATCACGACTTCGACAATTACGCCTTCGCCGCCGAAGCGGTGCGCCATCCGGCCGGCGCCGGCTGGCGCTGGTAGCGCCGCCGGTCGGGCTCACCTATTACGACCACACGGTCAATGGCTTTGCCGACGCACTGAGCGAGGTCGACGCCAGCGAAGTGCCGTTCAACGCTGTTTCGATCGACCAGTCGATCGATCAGATCAGGACGCGGACCGCGCAGTTGATGCGCCGCGACGTCAGGCCGGACGGTTTCGTCAGCAGCGCCGCCGCAGCAACGCTGGCCATCGTCGCCGGCATCGAGGATGCCGGCCTGAAACTCGGCCGCGACGTCGATGTCGTGTCCAAGCAATCGTCGGAACTGCTGCATCTGTTCCGCCGGGAGTTGCTGATCGTCAACGAAGATTTCCGCCTCGCCGGCACCGAGCTTGCCCGCGCCGTGCTGGGCTGGATAGGCGGCGCGGCACCTGGCTCTTTGCAGACTGTGGTCAAGCCGGGCGACGTCGTCGCGTATCAGGGCTGACTGGCACGACCTGAGAGGTCCGCCTCACCTGACCCTATCCGGCCGCTCCACTTCCCCATGGCCCATGGAAAGCGCCCTGCTCGCCGATCCGCTCGAAGCCATGCGCGCCGAAGAAGTCGCGCTGCGCCTGGATCAGGTTCGAGGTGCCGCGGCCCTGGCGGTAGCTGTCAAAATAGGCAAGTGCCGACGCCAGTGCAGGCACCGGCGAGCCTGCTTCCGATGCCTTGGCAACGGTGCGCCTAAGCGACGGATGCGCCTCCTGCATCATGGTGGTGAAAGCCGGCGCCATCAAAAGGTTGGTGGACGCGCCGCCCGAGCCGAAGGCTTCCGCCATGGTGTCGAGCATCTGCGAGCGGATGATACAGCCGGCACGCCAAATCTTGGCGATGGTCGGCATCGGCAAGTTCCAGTTGAACTCCTTCGAGGCGGCGCTCATCACCGCGAAACCTTGTGCATAGGCGGCAATCTTGCCGGCGAGCAGCGCCAGCTCCAGGTCTTTCAGAAGTGCCGCCTTGTCGCCGGAGATCTTGGTGACGCCGATATTGCCATAGGCTTTTTCGGCCGCCTGCCGCTCATCCTTGATCGAGGACAGCACGCGGGCCGCCACCGCCGCCTCGATGGCCGTCGCCGGAATGCCGAGCTGCTGCGCCTCGATGACAGACCATTTGCCGGTGCCCTTCTGGCCGGCACGGTCGAGGATGATGTCGACCACCGGCTTGCCGGTCTTTGCATCGTCAGCGGCCAGCACCCTGGCGGTGATCTCGATCAGATACGAATCGAGCCGGCCCTTGTTCCAGTCCTCAAAGACCTTGCCGATCTCCTTCGGCCCCATGCCGAGACCGTCACGCAGGATACCGTAGATCTCGGCGATCATCTGCATGTCGGCATATTCGATGCCGTTGTGGATGGTTTTCACGAAATGCCCGGCGCCGTCTGTGCCGAGCCAGGCAGCGCACGGTTCATCCTTGAACTTGGCCGAGATCGCGGTCAGCACGCGTTCGACGCGCTTCCAGGAGTCTTCGGTGCCGCCGACCATGATCGACGGCCCGTGGCGCGCGCCTTCCTCGCCGCCCGATACGCCCATGCCGATGAAGGTGAGACCCGAGCCCGACAGTTCCGAAAAGCGCCGCATCGTATCGCGGAAATTGGCGTTGCCGGCATCGATGACGATATCGTTGTCAGACAACACGCCGCGCAGCGCTTCGATCTGTTCGTCGACCGGCTTGCCGGCCAGCACCATGATGATGACCGGGCGCGGCGGCTTGATCGCAGCTGCCAGTTCCTCCAGGCTGTAGCAGGGCACCACCATGTCCCTGAGCGAACCGGCGCCTTCGAGGAAGGCATCGGTGCGCGCCTTGGTGCGGTTGAAGACGGCGATGCGGTGCCCGTGCTCGGCAATGTTGAGCGCGAGGTTGGAGCCCATTGTGCCAAGGCCGATCAGGCCTATTTCGGCTTTTTCCATCGTTTCTTCCCTGCTTTCGGATTTTGTTGAGGCCGCGTTTTTCGGGATGCCCATTTTTCGGCGAGATGATTGACGGGCCTTTCGCGCCACGTCAACCGCCTCGCCGAATTGTGTTGCGTCTGCGTTGTGTCAGACCGAGTCAGGAAGGGTCAGTTGGTGACCAGGCGACGCCTTGCCGATCGAACATATGACGTTAGGTTGAACTTATGGCAGTCAAACGGATGGACAATGTCGGAATCGTCGTCGATGACCTCGACGAGACGATTGCCTTCTTTCGCGAGCTCGGCCTCGAACTGGAAGGGCGGGCGACGATCGAAGGCGAGTGGGCCGGACGTGTCACCGGGCTCGGCGATCAGCACGTCGAGATTGCCATGATGCGCACACCGGATGGCCATAGCCGGCTCGAGCTCTCCCGCTTCCTCACGCCGACGGTCGTCGCCGATCACCGCAACGCCCCGGTCAATGCCCTGGGCTACCTGCGCGTCATGTTTACCGTGGACGACATCGACGATACGCTTGAAAGGCTCCGCAAGCGTGGCGCGCAGCTGGCCGGTGAAGTCGTCCGTTACCAGGACGTGTATCGGCTCTGCTACATCCGCGGGCCGGAAGGGCATCTCATCGGGTTAGCCCAGGAACTCGGCTGAGCGCCCTTCGCAGGCGGGCTGAATATCACTCGGCGCGGATATCGATCGGCGCTTCGATCTTTACCACTTCGAAATCCGAAACCAGAATATCGAGCCGCGCCGTCCAGCGGCCTGGAATCGGAATGACGAGATTATCGACGCGCCAGGTGCCGTCGCCTGGCTTGGTCGCCGGACGCTTGATCGGCTCGATCCCCGAATCGGGCTTGGACAGCACCAGCGTCACTTCCTTGGCGTCGAGCGGGCCGAAATCGCCATCCATGATGACGATGGAGGCGGTGACCTCCCCGGTATGGCCGGGCGTGATGTCGATGTCGGCCATCGCCTTCATAGTGTGGATATGGGTCGACGTCGGTTGTGCCGCGGCGATTGCCAGCGCCCGTGGCGGCGGCGTGAAGCGCCAGCCGGCGGCAACGCCGAAGATCAGGAGCACGATCAGCATTTCGACTGAGATCGAGCGGCTAAGCCGTCGCCGCACTTCCGTCGCTCCGGCCTCGGCCAAGGCGGTGAGCCGCCATCGATTGACCGCCGCCAGCGTGAACAGAAACACCAGCAGCGCCAGCTTGATCAGCAGCAGCCGGCCATAGGCGGTGTTGACCAGTGCCGCCGGTGTCTGCACCTGGATGATGGCGAGCACCACACCGGCGGCGGCAAGCACTACCACCACGGGCATGATCGCGCGCGAAAACCGCCGCAGGAACGCCCCGGCTTCCACCGATTGGCTGCTCAACGCCAAGCCGAGCGGCAGCAATGCTCCAGCCCAGAAAGCGATGCCGGCGCCATGCAGGAACACCATAGGCCGCGTCAGCCATTGCGGTTCGGCTGCACTGGCATGGCCGCTGGCGGCAAGGGCTGCACCCACACCGGCCAGCCCGGCGAGCGCCAACGGCCTGGCGCCGGCACGCGATCCGACCAACGACAGCAGGCCAAGCCCGAGCGCCGCCAGCGAAATCAGCACCGTCCAGCCGAAGCTGGTGCCAAGCGCCGTCCGCCAGACCACCGGTTGCGCCAGCCGGGCGAGTGGCGCGCCCAGCGCGTCCAGCCCCTGGAACCCGAGCGACAGGGGTGCTGCGACCAGCCCGCAGAGGATGGCGGCAATGACGAAGCGCTGGCCTGAGCGCTGGCCTTGCGCCAGCCATGTCAGCGCGAAGGCGCCGCCAATGCCGAGGAAAAGCCCGATGTAGAGAAGAACCTTGCCGGTCCAGATCGCTGACCGCAAATCTATATCGACAGCTTCCCCCACCGCCGGCGCCGCACTTGGCGCGCCAACGGAAAACAGCACCGAGCCGCCGACCGGATGGCCATCGGCGGAAATCACCCGCCAGCTCAAGACGTGGGTGCCCGGCCCGAGGTTTTGTGGATTGTCGATCTCAACCGTTTGGTCGCTCAACCGAAACGAGGTCAAAGCGACAGGCGTACCGTCGGGCCGCACCAAGGTCAGCACCAGCGGCGACACAGGCTCGCTGAAGGTCAGCGAAAATTGCGTCGGCGCTCGCTCCAGAACCGCGCCGTCGGCAGGCTCGGCCTTGATCAGCGCCGCATGGGCAAAGGCCTGGTTTGGCGTGGCAAGGACGGCAAGCAGCAGGATCGCGGCCAGCAAGCTGAAGCACCTGCCGGCTGTCCGTTCTATCCGCTGGAAACAGGCCACGTTCATGCCATCCACCAAAACAGTGGCGCGCCGCTTCGAGGCAGCGCGCCGCCAATGCATCATTTCTTCGGCAGCAGGTTGAGGCCGGGCGCCGGATCTTCCAGCGCATCCTCATCCTGACCAGCCGCCGGAATCTCTATCCAACGCGCGGTGGCGCCATCGCATTCCTGCACCACCGGAAAATAGAGTTTTTGCCCGGCCGGCAGATCGGCGGCCAACGTGCCGCGGAAGACGAACTCGTCATAAAATTCATCCGGCAGGCTGCCGCCGCTCCAGTCGACTTCCTTGACGCCCGAGGTCACCGCCTCGCCATAGAGCTGGTAGGATTTCTCGTACTTGCCTTTCTTGACCTGCAGCGTCCAGCCCGGCTTCGGCATCGGCTTCACTCCGATCACCCCTTCCGGGATCTGCACGCGCACGGCAATCGTCGCCTTGCCGTCGCAGCCATGCGGCACCCGCAGCACGGCCTTGTAGGTCGAACCGACCGGCGCTCCCTGGGTTTCGAGCGTGATATGGCCGAAGGCAGCGCTCGTCCCCAGGACAAGGAATGCAGCGGCCGGCAAAAGATACTTGTTCATGATGGTCTCGAAAAATCGGTTGGCAAATTGATTGGTCAGTCGTTGTCTTCGAGGGGTGGCGCGCTGCCTATGGCTTGCACGGCAAACTCGACGGTCACGGTTCCGGCCTTCTCGAAAGTCAGCGTGGCGGCAAACATCTGGCCTTCTTTAGGCGGCTGCTTCAAATCCATGAACATCACGTGGTAGGCGACAGGACCCAGCGTGATCTTGCCGCCCGCCGGAATGTCCAGGCCGCCACTGACCGGGCGCATGGTCATGACGCCATCCTTCACCCCCATTTCATGCAGTTCGGCCTTCCCCGAAATGTCGGAGGAAATCGACAGCAGCCGGTCTGGTGCGCTGCCCTTGTTGACGATGGTGAAATAGCCGCCGGCAACCTTGGCGCCGGCTGGCGTGGCACGGGACCAGGGATGCTCGATCTCGATGTCACCGGCCTTGAACTCATGCGCAAGGACGGAATGGGCGCCGACGAACAACAGTGCAAAGGCAAAGAGGGCGCTGCCGAGACGCTGCTCGATAGTGGTGAAGATAGGGGTGCTGCGGCGCAACGCGCCGGCATGACGAAAACGGGACATGGGTAGGCTCCATGAATATGAGGTCGCGCCTTTGTCCGGCTGCGAACGAGTTTATCATTGGATGATTATCGCCCGCGCGGGTTACGCCAAGCGAGCGGCGGTTTTTCAGCCCGCAAGCGGCGGGGCGCGCGGATTGGCCGGAGAGCGCTCACGCGTAACGTCGGGATGCCTGACTGCCGGCGGAAGAAACGCGACTGTTTCAAAAGACAGGCTCACCGGCGCCACGCCGACGCCTGCTGGCGGCGCATAGGCGACGGAGGCCATGCTGCAGCCGAGCATGCAGCATGCCGGCATGTGCGGCTGGTGCGGATCGCCGCCGGGAAGCTGGACCGCCCCCTCATGTTTACAGATGACGTTGCCGAAAACGTCGAGTTGCGAGGCATCCGGCGCAATGCCGAAAGCAAACACGCCGAGCGTCGACTGGAGCAGCAGCACACAGGCCGCGACAAAGGCGGCCATCATGCTCCATCTCTTACGCCGGAAGTCCAAAGACCTGCCTCTTCACGCAGCAACGCTTGGATATCTAGCACGCGGCATGTCGGCGGAAAATCGCCAAATCATCGCTGCGGCAACGCGGCGCGTTCGATCCATGTCGCACAAAAGGGCGCAGCGGTTTGGGATAACGGCATGAGGCAAAGATCTTGTGCGCATAACCTCCCTTCGGACGCGCGCTCAGGAAGCCGGGCGGCCGCCGATTTCCGGGATCGACGTCAACAACGTGTGGCGTGCCGACTTCAGATGCGTGCGGCAGGCGGCGTCGACCTTGCCGAGATCGCGCGATTTCAGCGCCGCGATGTAGGCGAGATGCTCGCTCACCGCGACTTCGTTGCGCTCGCGCTCTTGCGCCTTGTTCCACTGGTAGTGGTAGTGAAAGATCATGGCGATGACGTCGTAGAAATCGACGATGAAGCGGTTGTGCGACGCCCGGTGGATCAGCCGATGGAAGCGCTCGTCTAGCTCAGAGAATTCGTTGAAGCGGATGGCGATTTCGCTGGCCAGAAGCCGGTGCTCGTCTTCCAGCCGGTCGAGATCCGCCCAGACCGGACTATCCCCAGGCAAGGCGGCAAAGGCCGCCGCCGAGCGTATCTCGAACATCTCGCGGATTTCAGTGAGTTCGAGCGCGAAGGCTCGCGTAAATCCTTTCAGCACCCAGTGGCTGTTGCGCCGCTTCTCGATCAGGCCGAAGCGGGAGAAGCGGATAAGGAACTCGCGCACGCTGGTGGTGCCGACGCCTATCTCGCGCGCCAGTTCGAGCTCGTTGATCTGCATGCCGGCCTCGGCGCCGCCGGCCAGCAACCGGCGCATAAACGACCGCTCGATGATCTGGGCCAGTGTGTCTGTCTCCTCCTCAGGGAAGAAATCATCCGCCTTCGGCGCCCTGAGCACTGTCTTGCTGCGTTTGTTCCACGCGATCAGCCCGGTCTCTTCCATGCGCGCCAGAATGGTGCGCACGGTCGTGCGGCTGACGCCGAGCAAAGTGCCCAGTTCCGGCTCCGACGGCAGGCTCTGGGTCTCGTCGAGCAGCCGCAGACCCCTGTTGTAAGCGTCCTTGTAGACGTTGTTGCTCTTCGACATCCCTGCCCCGTTGCGCGCCGGCGCTTGCTGTGGCTGGCTTGAAGCGCGATATCACATATGTCCTGGCGCTCACCCGGCAAAGCAAAACGCTCTGCGTGTCAGACGCCGCTCCCCACAAGCCAAGCGTCCATCGGACGCATGGTCTCCTCCTGAAAAAACAATTGACGCACAAATGTTTTTTCACGATAAAAGACATTATATGTAAACAGACGCGTGTCAATCCGCGCATCCCCAGGAACAGACCCAGGAAACTGCCCGTGAACGCCTCGAACAGCATTCTTCTGTCCCCCGCCGACAATGTCGCGGTCGCCAATGGCCGCATCGAGATCGGCACCCCTCTGCCCGGCGGCGCCGTCGCCACGGCCTTGATCGAGCCCGGCCACAAGGTGGCGATCAAGCCTATCGCCGCCGGCGAGGCGGTGGTCAAGTATGCCCAGGCCATCGGCCGCGCCACCCAGGACATCGCGCCCGGCGACCACGTCCATTCGCACAATCTGGTCTTCGAGTCCGGCCGTCTGCCGGTCGTGCCGCCGAGCGAAGCGGAGCATGCCACCGAAGCTGACCGCGCCCGGACATTCATGGGCTATCGTCGCGCCGATGGCCGTGCCGGCACGCGCAACTTCATCGGCATCATCGCCAGCGTCAATTGCTCGGCCACCGTCTGCCACGCCATTGCCGACGAGGCCAACCGCGTGCTGTTGCCGAAATATCCGGGGATCGACGGCTTCGTCCCGATCGTCCATGGCCAGGGCTGCGGCATGAGCGGCACCGGCGACGGCATGATGGTGCTACACCGCACACTCGCCGGTTACACCCGCCATCCGAATTTCGGCGGCGCGTTGATGGTCGGCCTCGGCTGCGAGGTCAACCAGCTCACCCTTTACGGCCAGAAGGGTGCGGCGGCGGGAAAACGCCATTTCAACATCCAGGACGCCGGCGGTTCGCGCAAATCGGTCGCAAAGGCGATGGGCGTGCTCGTCGAAATCGCCGAGGAAGTCGGCCAGTATCAGCGCGAGCCGATCCCGGTCTCGGAGATCGTCGTCGGCCTGCAATGCGGCGGTTCCGACGGCATGTCGGGCATCACCGCCAATCCCGCGCTGGGAGCGGCGGTCGACATCCTGGCCGGCGTCGGCGGCATCGGCATCCTGTCGGAGACGACGGAGATCTATGGCGCCGAACATCTGCTCGCCTATCGCGCGGCAACGCCGGAGATCGCCAAGAAGCTCGACGGTTTCGTCAAATGGTGGGAGGACCATGTCGCCAAGCACGGCGCCTCGATCGACAACAACCCCTCGCCCGGCAACAAGCGCGGTGGCCTGACCACCATCCTGGAAAAGTCGCTGGGCGCCGTGGCCAAAGGCGGCCAGACTCCGCTCAACGGCGTCTTCGGTTATGCCGAAAAGGTCACCGGCAGTGGCCTGGTGTTCATGGACACGCCCGGTTACGACCCGGTCTCGGCGACCGGTCAGGTGGCGGGCGGCGCCAACATCATCGTCTTCACCACCGGCCGCGGCTCCTGCTTCGGCTGCCGGCCCACGCCGTCGATCAAGGTCGCCACCAACTCGACCATGTACCACCAGATGGAAGAGGACATGGACGTCAATTGCGGCGTCATCGCTTCGGGTGAGAAGACCATCGCCGGCATGGGCCGGGAACTCTTCGAACTCATCGTCGAGACGGCATCGGGCCGCAAGACCAAGAGCGAGGCGTTCGGCTACGGCGACAACGAGTTCGTGCCGTGGCACCTCGGCGCGACGCTCTAACCACCGACGAAAAAAGCGGGCTGCAAAGACGGCTCACAAGGGGAGGCTGTGGATGGACAAACGCCGCATCGGCACGACTGCGCTCGAGGTCACTGAGATAAGCTTCGGCGGGGCGGCGATCGGCGGGCTCTACCGGGCCTGTCCGCGCGAAGCGGCGATGGAGACGCTGCAGACAGCCTGGGATGCCGGCCTGCGCTATTTCGACACCGCGCCCTTCTATGGCTTCGGCCTGTCGGAGCGGCGGACCGGCGACTTCCTGCGCTACAAGCCGCGGGATTCCTATGTGCTGTCGACCAAGGTCGGCCGCCTGTTCCGCCCGGTGCCGGAAGACCAGGTTCCCGATCATTCCTATGTCGACCCGCTGCCTTTCGCGCTCGACTACGACTACTCCTATGACGGCATCATGCGCTCGGTCGAGTTCTCCTATGCGCGGCTCGGGCTGAACCGGATAGACATCCTGTTTGTGCACGACATCGGCACCTACACACATGGCGTCGAGAAGACGAAGCTGCACTTTCGCCAGCTGATGGACGGCGGCTTGAAGGCGCTGGACGAGCTTAAAACGTCGGGTGTAATTTCCGCCTATGGGCTCGGCGTCAACGAGGTGCAGATCTGCCTCGACGTGCTGCGCGAAGCACCGCTCGACTGCATCCTGCTGGCCAGCCGCTATTCGCTGCTCGACCGCTCGGCTGAAGCCAAGTTGCTGCCGCTGTGTCGTGAGCGACAGACTTCGCTGATCATCGGCGGCGTCTTCAACTCCGGCATCCTGGCGACCGGACCGGTGCACGGTGCGCATTTTGACTATCTGCCGGCGACGCAGGACATACTCGAGCGTGTCGGCGCGATGGAGAAAATCGCTGATGAGGGCGGATATCCGCTGGCGGCGGCTGCATTGCAGTTTCCGCTTCAGGAGCCTGTCGTGGCCAGCGTGCTGACCGGAACGGCCAAGCCCGCCAACCTGACGCGCAACCTCGACCTGTTCGACGTCCAGGTGCCGCAAGCGGAATTCGCCCGCTACGCACCCTACACCATCGTGCAGGAGCTCGGCTGACGAAACGCCACGTTCACGCGGCTCTCAAGAAAGAATGAATATTCCATATTGACTAGACAGTGGAATTAATATTCCATGACGATCGAGGAGGCCCGGGAGCGTCTGGGCGTGGCACTGAGGATCGGCAGGAAGGTTTCCCCGCCAAGCCATGCGCAGGCCGATATGAAACACCGCTTGCGTCGGCCGGACCGATGCACTATCAAAAAGCGGCAACTGTTTTTTATTGATAAAGGTCTGTTTGGGCCGCGCCTTCCCAAATGGAGCTTCCGCAACCTTCACCGGGCGATCTAGGGAGGATTCCTAATGAAATTCGTGACCAGCATTCTCAGCCGCCGCTCACTGATGGCACTTGCTGCCGCCTCGATGCTTGCCGGCACGCTGCACACGGCGCCGGCTTCGGCGGCGGACGTGACCATTCCGATCATCGTCAAGGACACCACGTCCTTCTACTGGCAGATCGTCCTGGCCGGCGCCCGCAAGGCCGGCAAGGATCTCGGCGTCAACGTACCCGAACTCGGCGCCCAGGCTGAAACCGACGTCAACGGCCAGGTTTCGATCCTCGAGAATGCCGTCGCCGGCAACCCGGCCGCGATCGTCATCGCGCCGACCGAATTCAAGGCGCTCGGCAAGCCGATCGATGAAGCGGCCAGCAAGGTCAAGGTCATCGGCATCGACTCCGGCGCCGACTCCAAGGCGTTCACCTCGTTCCTGACCACCGACAATGTGCAGGGCGGACGCGTCGCCGCTGACGGTCTTGCAGCAGCCATCGGCGAAGCCAATGGCGGCAAGATCGAGGGCGACGTCGCCCTGATCACCAACGCGCCGGGCGCCGGTTCGCTGGAGCAGCGCAAGCAGGGCTTCACCGAGCAGCTGGCCGCGAAATATCCGGGGCTCAAGCTCGTCGCGGACAAATATGCCGACGGCCAGGCAACGACCGGTCTCAACATCGCCACCGACCTGATCACCGCCAACCCGAACCTCAAGGGCATCTTCGCGTCCAACCTGATCATGGCGCAGGGCGTCGGTCAGGCTGTCGCCGAGAACAACCTTGGCGGTAAGCTGGCGCTGGTCGGCTTCGACAGCGACGAGAAGCTGATCAAGTTCCTCAATGACGGCGTCATTTCCGCGCTCGTCGTCCAGGATCCGTACCGGATGGGCTATGACGGCATCAAGACCGCGCTCGCCGCCTCGAAGGGCGAGAAGGTCGAGGCCAATGTCGACACCGGCGCCAACCTGGTGACCAAGGCAAACATGAAAGACCCCAAGATCGACGCCCTGCTCAACCCGAAGCTCTGAGCCCGTCAGGCAAAAATCGTTTCCGGGGCCTCGCGCCCCGGAAACACCGGATACCAGCTTGAATATCCACCGGCTTGGAATCACCTCGGCGATGTGGCTGACTGCATCGCGACGTGCCAACCGTAAGGCCAACCTGGGAGGATTGTCATGACGCCCACGGCGCAGGAACTGCACCCGGCCCCAACGCTAGCGCCCGGCAGGACGATCCTCGAACTGCACGGACTGGAAAAGCGCTATCCCGGCACGCATGCGCTGAAGCCCGTTCACCTTGCCTTCAAGGCAGGTGAGATCCACGCCATCGTCGGCGAGAACGGCGCCGGCAAATCCACCTTGATCAAGCTTCTGACCGGCGTCATGCCGCGCACCTCCGGCGATGTCATCTGGGAGGGCAAGCCGGCAGCGCTGGCAACCCCGCACGAGGCGATGGCGCTGGGCATCAACGCCGTGCATCAGGAGGTCGTGCTCTGTCGCCATCTCACCGTCGCCGCCAACATGTTCCTCGGCGAGGAGAACTCGCGCTTCGGCATCCTGCAGCAGCGCGCCATGGTCAAGGAAGCGCAGAAGATCATCGACGGTCTCGGCTTCGATCTGCCGGCGCATGTCATGCTGGGTGACCTCACCATCGGCCAGCAGCAGCTGATCGCCGCCGCCCGCGCCACCGTGCGCGGCACCAAGTTCCTGATTTTCGACGAGCCGACCGCCTATCTCACCCGCAAGGAAGCCGACCAGCTGTTCACGCTGATCCGCAGGCTCAAGGGCGAAGGCGTCACCATCATCTACATCAGCCATCGCATGGAAGAGGTGTTCGAACTCGCCGATCGCGTCTCGGTGCTGCGCGACGGCACGCTGGTCGGCACCCGCAACATTGCCGAGACCAATGACGCCGAGCTGGTCAAGATGATGATCAACCGCTCGATCGAGCAAGTCTACCACAAGGAGCATTTCACCCTCGGTGCCGTGATCGTTGAATCGAAAAACCTGTCGGGCAAGGGCTTCGAAGACGTCTCGATGACAGTGCGTGCCGGCGAGATCGTCGGGCTCTATGGCCTGATCGGCGCCGGGCGGAGCGAGTTCGTCACCACGCTCTATGGCCGCCACAAGAAGTCGGCCGGCCAGATCCGCTGGCAAGGCAAACCGGTGCTGATCAATTCCGAGCACGACGCGATCAAGCTCGGCATGGCGCTGGCGCCGGAAAGCCGCCGCGACCAGGGCCTGTGCCTGAACCTGCCGGTCGGCCTCAACCTCAACCTGCCGATCTACAAGCGCATCTCCAACAACCTGCTGATTTCGAACACGAAGGAAAAGGCCGAGGCCGATCGCCAGATCGCCGGCCTCCGCATCAAAACGCCAACACGCGGCGCACTGGCCTCCAGCCTGTCCGGCGGCAACCAGCAGAAGATCGTTATCGGCAAATGGCTGGCGCACGGCGCCAAGCTGTTCATCTTCGACGAGCCGACCGTCGGCGTCGATGTCGGCACCAAGGCCGAGATCTACCGCTTGTTCGGGGAACTCTTGTCCAAGGGCGCCGGCATCATCCTGATCTCGTCCTATCTGCCCGAGGTTTACGAGCTCGCCGATACGCTGCACGTGTTCCGGCGCGGCAAACTGGTGGCGAGCCACGGTTTTCGCGCCGCTAGCCACGAAGACGTGCTGACGCAGGCGATCGGCTGACAAAACAAGAAACGGGAGGAACCATGAGCATCGAAACCGTCGCGATCGAAAAACCGAAACGGAACTACAACGTCCTGTTCGGGCTGACGCTTCTGGCGTTGCTGGTTCTGCTCTGGATCGTGCTGTCGGTGGCGACGCCGAGCTTCGCCTCCTCCAACAACATCGCCAATCTTTTGCGGCAGGGCTCGATGATCGCCATCATGGCGGTCGGCCAGACCTTCGTCATCATCACCGGCGGCATCGACCTCTCGGTCGGCGCCGTGGTCGGCTTCGCCACCGTCATTGTCGCCATGATGATCAATGCCGGCTTCCCGATCTGGGTCGCCATTCTGGTGACGCTGCTGGTCGGCGTTGCCATCGGCCTGTTCCATGGCTTCGGCATCGTCAAGATGGGCCTGCCGCCCTTCATCATCACGCTGGCGACGCTGACCTCGTTGCGCGGCATCGGCCTGTTGATGACCAACGGCAACTCGATCAACATCAACAGCGACAGCTTCACCGCGTTCTCGCGCAGTTCCTTTGTCGGCATCCCCAATCTGTTCTGGATGGTGATCCTGGTCGGCATCCCGGCCTACATCTTCCTGCACCACAGCCGCTGGGGCCGCTATCTCTTCTCTGTGGGATCCAATGCCGAGGCCTCGCGCCTCTCGGGCGTCAATGTCCAGCGCACCATCTACATGGCCTATACGCTGTCGGGCCTGTGCGCGGCCTTCGTCGGCGTGCTGCTGGCGGCGCGCATCGGCATCGGCAACCCGACCCAGGCCGAAGGTTGGGAGTTGCAGGCGATCGCCTCATCGGTGATCGGCGGCACTTCGCTATTCGGCGCCGTCGGCTCGGTGCATGGCCCGCTGCTCGGCGCCTTCATCCTGGCCACCATCAACAACGGTGCCAATCTGCTCAACGTCAACTCGTTCTGGCAGCGCATCATCACCGGCGCGTTGATCATCATCATCGTCTATTTCGACGGGCTGCGCCGTCGCGGCAAGTAATCCTCCCTGACCTTCCGTGTCGGTCCGCTCAACAACGGACCGGCGCCTTTTTGAACACTGGAATTGCCGAATGAAAGCTGTTGTCTGCCGCTCGCCCGGCGAGCTTGTCCTGGAAGACCGGCCGGCGCCAGGAGCGCCGCCTGCCGGCTGGGCGCTGGTCGCCGTCAGCCATGTCGGCATCTGCGGCACCGACTACCACATCTTCGAAGGCAAGCACCCGTTCCTCGCCTATCCCCGCATCATGGGCCACGAAGTGTCGGGCACCGTCGTCGAGACCGGCGAAGATGTCGATCTTGCCGTGGGCGAGCCCGTCATCATCAATCCCTATCTCGCTTGCGGAAAATGCATCGCCTGCCGGCACGGCAAGCCGAATTGCTGCGTCAGGATCGAAGTGCTTGGCGTCCATCGCGACGGCGCCATGGCCGAGCAGATCCTGGTGCCGGCGCAGAATCTTTATCCAGCAAACGGCTTGTCGCTGGCCGATGCGGCGGCGGTGGAATTCCTCGCCATCGGCGCGCATGCCGTGCGGCGTGCCCGCGCCGAACCAGGCGCCCGCACGCTGGTCATCGGCGCCGGGCCGATCGGCCTTGGCGCAGCGCTGTTTGCCCGCATCGCCGGGCTCGATGTCAGCCTGCTCGACATGAGCACGGAGCGGCTGGATTTTGCAAAAGGCGAACTCGGCTTCGCCACGCTCGACGGTTCACAACAAGCGGCAGCCGAACTGGTGCGCGAGGCAACCGGCGGCGAAGGGTTCGACGTCGTCTTCGACGCCACCGGCAACACCGCCTCGGTGCAGTCGGCCTTCGCCCATGTCGCGCATGGTGGCACGCTCGTGCTGGTCAGCGTCGTCAAGGACGACATCGTCTTTTCCGATCCGGAATTCCACAAGCGCGAAATGACATTGATCGGCAGCCGCAACGCGCTGAAAGTCGATTTCGACCACGTCGCCGCCTCGATACGCAACGGCGCCGTGCCTCTGGCAAAACTCGTCACCCACCGCACCACGCTGGCCGGCACGCCGGATGATCTCGCCCGCTGGGCGCATGAGAAATCGGGGTTGATCAAGGCTGTGATCGAGGTGGGGTAAGACATCCGAAAAATTTGGTGGAGCGATAAGTGCCGAGTTAAGGCAGATCGCATACCTCGGCGATTTGCGAAAAGGCCCGTCGCTTCCTCATCCACGGGCGGAGCAAGGAGCGAAGCGACGCGGCGCAGACCCGAGGATTCATTCGGTGACGTCTGCGCTAGAATCCAGCGGTGCAAAAAGAGGCGTCCATTCGCATCTCCTACCTGCACCGCTGCGGCGCGCGACAGTCGCGGCATGGGTCCTCGGGTCTCCGCGTCCGCTGCGCTCCCGCTCCGCCGTGGATGAGTAAGTGAGCGGCTAAGCCGCCCGCTTCCACCCATCCCTGATATGCTTGTACCCCTCGCGATAAACCGCCTCCGGCGTCTCGGAAAAATCCCGCCACACCTTGGTCGCCGCCGCCAGATCCTTCAGCGATCTGCCAAACGCCTCGATCGTCAGCCAGTCGTCATAGCCGCTCTTGCGGATGGCCGCGAAAGTCTCTTTCCACGGAATGTTCCCGCGCCCCGGCACGCCGCGATCGTTCTCCGAAATGTGGATGTGCACGACATTCCGCCGGTGCTTCATGTAGGCGCCGATCGGGTCGGCCTCCTCGATATTGGCGTGGAAGGTGTCGTACATCGCCTTGATGTGCGGCCGGTCGATGGCGTCGACGTGCTCGGACAGATCGGCCATCGTGTTCAGCAGATAGCACTCGAAACGGTTGAGCGCCTCCAACCCGATGGTAACGTTCCGCTTGCCGGCATGATCGCCAATGGCGCGCTGCGACGCGATCGACCGCTTCTTCTCGGCCGCCGTCGGCCCGCTGCCGGAGAAGGCGCCGAGCGTCGAATGCAGCGGCCCGCTCAGCGTACTCGCGCCGAGCGCCTGGGCGCAATCGATCGCCCATTTCATATAGTCGATGCCGGCCTTGCGGGTCGCGGCATCCGGCGAAATCAGATTCATCGCCGGGTCGCCCATCGCCGTAACAGCCGTGCGCTCCAACCCGATGCGGTCGAGCAAATCGCCAAGCTTCTTGTAGTCTTCTGGCGTGCCTGAGAAGATCGGTATCTCGACGCCCTCGAAGCCGGTCGCCTTGATGTCGCGCAGCAACGGCTCGTGTTTTTTAGACACGGAAGTCGTCCACAAAAACATGCACATGCCGATTTTCATCGACAGCCCCTCCCCATTTGACGACGCTCGCTGGTTTCTTTCGCACCTCGCACCATGCGCCCTCATTCGGCCGCTTAGCGGCCACCTTCTCCCCGAAGGGAGAAGAGACTTGGCGCCGGCGCTACCTAAAGTTTCGTCCACGCCCCGTTCTTCTTCGACGACTTCACGCAGGCCTCGATGAACGCCATACCTTCGACGCCGTCCTGGATGGTCGGGAACACCACGTCCTTGCCCGGCTTGCCGCCCTTCTTGCGTGCCGCGCGGATCGCGCGCGCCGCCTCCTGGTAGATGTTGGCGAAGCCTTCGAGATAGCCTTCCGGATGGCCAGACGGAACGCGGCTGACGCGTCCCGCAACCGGCAGCGCGCCGGCGCCGTTGCGGGTGAGCAGCTGCTTGGGCTGGCCGAACGGCGTGTACCAGAGATAGTTCGGATCGGCCTGCACCCATTCCAGCCCGCCTTTCGAGCCATAGATGCGCAGCTTCAGCCCGTTCTCGTGGCCGGGCGCCACCTGGCTTGCCCAGATCATGCCCTTGGCCGGATGCACCTTGCCGACCGGCTTGAAGCGCAGCATGACATTGACATTGTCGTCGAGCAGTCGCCCCGGCACGAAAGCGTCGAGATCGGCCGACAGGGAATCGAGCTCCAGACCCGAGACGAAGCGCGCCAGATTGTAGGCATGCGTGCCGATGTCGCCGAGCGCGCCGCCCGCGCCCGCCTGCTTGGGGTCGGAGCGCCACGCCGCCTGCTTCTGGCCGGTGGCGGCAAGATCCTCGGTCAGCCAGTCCTGCGGGTACTCGGACTGAACGATGCGGATGTCGCCAAGCTGCCCCTTGGCCACCACCTCGCGCGCCTGCCGGATCATCGGATAGGCAGTGTAATTGTGCGTCAGCACGAACACCTTGCCGGTCTTTTCAACCACGGCCGCGAGCTTCTTGGCCTCGGCCAAAGTCGTCGCCAGCGGCTTGTCGCAGATGACGTGGATGCCCGCCTCGAGGAAGACCTTGGCCGCCGGCACGTGCACATTGTTGGGGGTGACGATCGCCACCGCCTCGATGCCGTCCGGGCGCTTGGCCTCGGCCTTGGCCATCTCGGCATAGGAGGCGTAGCTGCGCGCCGGGTCGAGACCGAGTTCGGCGGCGGAAGCCTTGGCGCGCTCGGGATTGGCCGACAGGGCGCCGGCCACCAGCACGAAGTCATTGTCCATGCGCGCCGCGATCCGGTGCACCGCGCCGATGAAGGCGCCTTGGCCGCCGCCGACCATACCATAGCGGATCGGGCCGCCCCCCGCTTCCGACTTCGATGCGCCGACCATGTCTTTCTCCTGCTTTGTGTCAAATACCCATCATGGCGCGCAGCATCTTCTTGTCGGTGGTGCCGCCGGCGAAATCATCAAAGGCCTTTTCCGTCACCCGGATAATGTGGTGCTGGATGAAGGGCGCGCCTTCGGCCGCGCCGTCCTCCGGATGCTTGAGGCAACACTCCCACTCCAGCACCGCCCAGGAATCGTAGCCATACTGGGTAAGCTTGGAGAAGATGCCGCCGAAATCGACCTGCCCGTCGCCAAGCGAGCGGAATCGCCCCGCGCGATTGGTCCAGCTCTGATAGCCGGAATAGACGCCTTGCCGCCCCGTCGGATTGAACTCGGCATCCTTGGCATGGAAGGCCTTGATCCGCTCGTGATAGATGTCGATGAATTCGAGATAGTCGAGCTGCTGCAAAAGGAAATGTGACGGGTCGTAGTTGATGTTGCAGCGCTTGTGACCGCCAACCGCATCTAGGAACATCTCGAAGGTTGCGCCGTCGAAGATGTCCTCGCCAGGATGGATCTCGTAGCCGACATCGACGCCGTTTTCGTCATAGACGTCCAGGATCGGCTTCCAGCGTGTGCCGAGCTCGGCGAAGGCCTCCTCGATCAGCCCGGCCGGCCGCTGTGGCCAGGGATAGAGGTACGGGAAAGCTAGGGCGCCGGAAAACGTCACCGAGGCTTTCAGGCCAAGATTCTTCGAGGCCTTGGCGCCGAACTCCATCTGTTCGACCGCCCATTTCTGCCTGGCCTTGGGGTTGTTGTGCACCGCAGGCGGTGCAAAGCCGTCGAACTGGGCATCATAGGCCGGGTGCACCGCCACCAGCTGCCCTTGAAGATGCGTCGACAGTTCGGTGATCTCGACGCCGGCATCCGCGCAGATGCCTTTCACCTCGTCGCAATAGGTCTTGGAAGATGCCGCCTTCTTGAGGTCGAACAGGCGTGCATCCCAGGTCGGGATCTGCACGCCCTTGTAACCGAGACCGGCCGCCCATTTGGTGATCGAGGCCAGCGAATTGAACGGCGCGGTATCCCCCGCGAACTGCGCCAGAAACAGCCCCGGACCCTTCATTGTCGACGGCATCGGCATCCTCCCAATTCATTTTTCCAAGGACAAAGCATAGCGTCTGATGAAAGCAGGGCCAGCCTCTTTGGTCTCTCGTGATGTGCATTCTCGTATCGGCATTCTGGTATTACCAAATACCGAAAATGGGTCAAGCCATTTGACTCACGCGCAAAGCTGCCAGGGCATTCCATTTTTGGCGATATATACCAGCATAATCAATACGGTACACAGATGTCGATATCGCATGGCGGCGGTTCTTGCCGCGCGACAAAAATTGCTGTAGACCTCCATTAG
Source organism: Mesorhizobium sp. M0514 (assembly GCF_040321145.1). NCBI lineage: Bacteria > Pseudomonadati > Pseudomonadota > Alphaproteobacteria > Hyphomicrobiales > Phyllobacteriaceae > Mesorhizobium > Mesorhizobium sp. M0514. The sequence continues at coordinate 17,201 of NZ_JAMYQZ010000055.1, read as the reverse complement.
GGCCCAATTGGTCGAACCAGTTGCGCAAAAACGCTGGAGCGCCTTGGGGAGGAAACACGCGACGCGCCTTGTGGGGCGCGTCGCAGGCGAACTGGCACAGACGAATTCTGGGAAGGATAGACCATGCATCTTTCGACGCACAACTGGATGCGCGCGGAACCGTTGGAGGTGACGCTGAAGCGCATCAAGAAATTCGGCTACGAGTCGATCGAGATTTCCGGCGAGCCCGAGCAATACAAGACCAAGGAGACCCGCGCGCTGCTGAAAGAATACGGCATCCGCTGCTGGGGGTCGGTGACGCTGATGCTGGGCGAACGCAACCTTGCCGCCAGGGACCAGGGCCAGCGCGAACGCTCGGTGCAGTACGTCAAGGACGTGCTGACCATGGTCAGCGAACTTGATGGCGAGATCATAACGCTGGTGCCCGCGACCGTCGGCAAAGTGGTGCCGGACGGCACCGAGGAAGAGGAATGGAAGTGGGTGGTCGACGCCACCCGCGAATGCTTCACCCATGCCAAGAAGGTCGGCGTCAAGATCGCGGTCGAGCCGCTCAACCGCTTCGAGACCTATCTGTTCAACCGCGGCGCGCAGGCGTTGGCCCTGGCCGATGCGGTCAGCCCCGAATGCGGCGTCTGCCTCGACGCCTATCACATCCATATGGAAGAATTTAACGTCCATGACGCGATCCGTCAGGTCGGCAAACGGCTGTTCGACTTCCACGTCGCCGACAACAACCGCTTTGCCGCCGGCCTTGGCCAGATCGATTGGCCACGGATCGTGCAGACGCTGAAGGAAGTCGGCTATGACGGCGCGCTGACCAACGAATTCGTCGCGCCCGTCGACCGCACACCCGCCGCGCCCTATCCCGACATGGTCGACCGGAATCCGGTCGACATTTCTCCCGAACAGCTGAAGTTCATCCAGGATCACGGCTCCAGCGTGCTGACGGAGAAATTCTACACCGACCAGATGCGCATCACGGCCGAAACGCTGCTGCCGCTGATCAAGTAGCCGATCGGGATGCGCATCAAAACGGTCCAGGCGTGGTGGGTCCGCGTGCCGATTGAGGCCGCGAAGCAGCATCGCAGCGACTTTGGCCAGGTGACGACGTTCGACGCCGCCATCCTGCGCATTGAGACTGACGACGGGCTGATCGGCTGGGGCGAGGGCAAGAACGCCGCCGGCAGCGCCGGCAGCTATGGTGCGCTGGTCTACATGCTGAATCACGAGGTCGGGCCGCAGCTGATCGGCCGCGACCCCGCCGACATCGGCATGATCTGGGAGATGCTCTACAACGGCGTGCGCCATGACAGTGCCGCGCGCGCCGGCCATGCCATGCCGCAGCTGGCGCGGCGCGGCATGAGCATTGCGGCAATCAGCGCCGTCGATATCGCGCTCTGGGATATTCTGGGGAAGTCGTTGGGACAGCCGGTGTGGCGGCTCATCGGCGGCCGCAAGCTCGACCGCATGCCGGCCTACGCCTCCGGCGGCTGGGCTGCCGCCGAGGCTATCGGCGAGCAGCTCAAATCCTACATCGCCAAAGGCGGCTTCAGGGCGCTGAAGATGCGCGTCGGCGCCATGGACGGCGCCCCGCACATTTCCGCCGCCCGCGTCCGCGCCGCACGGCAGGCGCTCGGTCCTGACGTCGAGTTGATGGTCGACGCGCACGGCACCTATACGGTGGCCGAGGCCAAGCGCTTCATCAGCTTGGCCAGCGATCTCGACCTCGCCTGGTTCGAGGAGCCTGTTATCGCCGACGACAAGGCTGGTATGGCCGAGGTGCGCGCCTCGGGCTCGATCCCGATCGCCACCGGCGAAAGCGAAGCGACGCGCTACGCCTTCCGCGATCTCGCGGTGCTGAAATCCGCCGACATCTTCCAGCCGGATCCGGCCTTTTGCGGCGGTATCAGCGAGGCGATGAAGATCGGCACCATCGCCAGTGCCTTCAATCTGCGCTTTGCCCCGCATCTGTGGGCCGGCGCGCCATGCTTCTTCGCCGGCCTGCATGTTTGTGCGGCCTCGCCTGCCAGTTTTACCGTTGAATATTCGCTCGGCGCCAACCCGATGATCCACGATCTTATCGAAGAGACTGTCGAAGCAAGGGACGGTATGATAGCGATCCCTGAAAAGCCGGGTCTGGGATTCACCATTTCGGAGCGGTTCCTGGAGGCGCACGCGCAACGCGGTTGACGATGAAAGAAAAGAACCTTCTCGCCGAACTCGCCGCCTATCTCTTCGCCCATTCGGACAAGGAGACCGGCCGCACGCCTTCGGAGCGCGAACTGGCGGAGCATTTCGGTGTCAGCCGCGGCCAGATCCGCGAGGCGCTGGCCATTCTGGAGGCCATGCGCATCGTCGAGCGCCGCGCCAAATCCGGCATCTATGTCGACACCAGGCAGGCCAGTGTAGAAGCCTTGGCTCTTTTCGCCCGCGCGGGCCTGCCGCTCGATCCGGTGCAGATCTACGAGACCGTCGAACTGCGCAAGATCCACGAGATCAAGGCCGCCGAACTTGCCTGTTCGCGTGCCACCGAAGAGAATTTCGAACGCCTGCGGGAGATCCTGAAAGCCTCGGAGGAGTGCATCGCCGCCGGCGAAGGCCTCGCCAAGGAAGACCGCGAATTCCACCTCGAAATCGTGCGGGCGACCAAGAACGGCGTCTTCCACAATATCTGCAGCGTCTATTACCTGATGGGCGAGCAGCGGCTGCCGATCTACTTCAACGATCCCGAGCGCTCAGTGCGCTCGCATGCCGAGCATATCCAGATCTACGAGGCGCTGCTGCGTCGCGACGGCAATCTCGCCCAGGCGCTGATGAGCGCCCACCTGCAAGGCGCGGAAAGCTACTGGAAGGGGATCATCGAGGGCCGGGAGGCGCAAGCGCAAAGCCTGGCATTTGAGAAAGCCTAGAGCAACTCCAGGAAAAGTGTGAAACGGTTTTCCCGGGAAGCGCGCAGCGCTTTCCCTTGCGACAAACACGAGAGCCCCATGCCCAGAATCCTGTCGACGCACACGCTGCATCCGCGTGCCTCCGCAATGCTGGCGGGCGCCGGTGAACTCGTCGTCGCCTCAGCGCTCGATGCGGCAACGCTGACCGCCGAGGCGAAGCATGCCGACGTCATCATCGTTCGCGCACCGCTGCCGCCGTCGCTGTTCGAAAACGCCACGAAACTCAGAGCCGCGGTCCGCCACGGCGCCGGGCTCGACATGGTGCCGATGGAGGCCGCGGCCGCGGCCGGCGTGCTGGTCGCCAACGTGCCGGCGGTCAATGCGCGTTCGGTCGCTGAATATGTGATGTTCGCGGCCCTTGCCCTGCTTCGGCGCTTCCGTTCGGTCGACCGCGACTTGCGCGCCAAGGGCTGGAATGCCGGCCGCGACCACGCCAGCCATGCCAGCGAGCTTGCCGGCAAGACCATCGGCATCATCGGCTTCGGCGCCATCGGTCAGGCAGTCGCCCATATCGCCGCGCACGGCTTTGGCCTCGACGTCGTGGCGACGACCCGCAGCATGCAGCCGGCACCCGACAGGATCGGCTTCCTGTCGATCGATGCGCTGATCGAACAGAGCGACATCATCGTGCTCTGCTGCCCGCTGACGCCGGAAACGCGCGGCCTGATCAGCCGCGAACGCATTGCCCGCATGAAGCCGGACGCGCTTTTGATCAACATTTCGCGCGGACCGGTGATCGACGACGAGGCGCTGATCGAGGCCTTGCGCCAAGACCGGATCGGCGGCGCCGCACTCGACGTCTTTGCCACGCAGCCGCTGCCGGCAAACCATCCCTATTTCGGTTTCGACAATGTTATCGTCACCCCGCATATGGCGGGGATTACCGAGCAATCGATGATGCGCATGGGCGTGGGCGCGGCCGGCGAGACCTTGCTGGTGCTGGCCAACCGGCTGCCTGTCAATCTGCGCAATCCCGACGTGGTCGAGCATTACCGCAGACGGTTCCCGGCGGACGCGTGAACCATGTCCGGTTTTCGCTTCGCATCTCTGGTTCTGGCAGTGTCGTCGATCGTGGCCTTACCTTCGCTCGCGGCGGCACAAAGCAGCGATTATGTCTATTGCAGCAATGGGATCGTCTGCATGATGGCGCCCTGCCCGTCAGGCAATGCGCTGGATCTGACCACCGGCAATGTCGTTAAAGGCGTGGAGCTCAACACTACGGAATTGCCGCCGCTGGACAGATCGGCACCTGACCTCTCCGACAAGCTTTATGCTGGAAAACTCGTCGTCCGAGGATCGATCCAGCATCGCGGCCAGCCGAACGATCCGCCGATGCTGGTCGTTACCAAAATCGAACGCTCCTCCAAGAAAAGCGAGCGCAAGCGCTGCGCGGCACGTTGACTGCCGACCTACGGCTCGCTGCCTATCGGAGCAGCCGCTCGACTTCAGCCGCGATGCGCAGCAGATGGTGGTCGTGGCCATTGCGCGCCACCAGCATCAGTCCGGCCGGCAGCGTCATGCCGGGCATCGGCAGCGAGATCGCGCAGAGGTCGAACTGGTTGGCGACCTGGGTATTGCGCAGCAGCAGACCTTCGGTGCGTTCACGCAGAGCCGTATCCTCGGCCATCGAAACGATAGTCGGCGCTGTCACCGGCGTGGTCGGCAGAGCTAGCACATCGACCGAACCCAACCGCTCGTCCATGGCTATGCACAGTGCCGCGCGACGACGCATTGCCCTGATATAAACCGGCGTCGGTATGGCCGCCGCCCGCGACAGCGGCCCGCTGACATGGGGATCGACCGGCACCGATGCGCCCGTCGCCAGCCAGTCGGCATGGATTTCAGAACCTTCCATGGCCGCGATCGAGCCGCGTTTGGTGGCCAGGCGCAGATCGGCAATGAGGTCGTCGATCGAAATGTCCGTGAGCCACGCGCCTGCCTGCTGGATCCCGGCAAGGCTGCGATCGAACGCGGCGGCAATCTCCGTTTCCGTGTCTTCGAAAAGCAGGCCGCGCGGAATGCCGACACGAAGCCCGGCAAGCGCTAACGGCAGGTGCAGTTGCGGCATCTGCTCGCCCGTCATCGCGGCGTCAGCCAGGGCACACGCAGCAACACTCAGCGCCAGCGGCCCGATCGAATCCAGCGTCGCGGAAAGGGGATAGGCACCAGTCAGCGGCACGCGCCGCGCCGTCGGCTTGAAACCGACGACGCCGTTCAGCGATGCCGGGATGCGCACCGAACCGCCGGTGTCGGAGCCGATGGAAATGTCGCTCGTCCCCTCGCCAACGGACACGGCGGCGCCCGACGACGAACCGCCTGGAATGCGGCTGGTGTCGGCGGCATTGCCCGGTGTGCCGTAGTGCATGTTGTCGCCGATAGCGGTGAAGGCGAATTCGGTCATGTTGGTCTTGCCGATGATGACGGCGCCGGCCTGGCGCAGACGGCTGACGACCGCAGCGTCGTGCCGACGGGGCGCGGTGTCCCTCAGCATCAGCGACCCGGCCGTGGTCGGCTCGCCGGCGACATCGAACAGATCCTTGATCGACACGATGGTGCCGTCGAGCGGCCCGAGCGATACGCCGGCCTTCTTGCGCGCATCGGTGGCCTCGGCCGCTGCGCGCGCCGCCTCGGCATAGAGTTTGGTGAACACCTTCTCGCCTGCCGCGCAACTGGCAAGACGTGACAGGATGATCTCGAGACGATCGCGGATTGATTGCATGTCGATGTCGGATTCCGTCAAGGTGGAGCGTCTTTAAGGCATATGGGCCGCTAGGTCAGCGGAAGGAATAACCCGGACAGCGTGCCTTTGCACCTGCCAGCGATAGGAAGAGACTGATGCTGTACAAAGGCAGCTGCCACTGCGGCAAGGTAGCGTTCGAATTCAAAGCCGAACTGACCGGCGCCGTGCGGTGCAATTGTTCGATGTGCAGGCGCAAGGGCGTGCTGTTATGCGCCATCCCGCATGACAGCCTGAAGGTGCTCGCATGGGGCGATGATCTCGGCACCTATACGTTCAACAATCACGTATTGGCGCATCGCTTCTGCCGGACCTGCGGCATCCATCCCTTCGCCGAGGATGTCAGTCAGGGCAACGAACGCAGCGCCTACGTCAACCTTAACTGCGTTGCGGATATTGATGCTGTCGGTCTGTCGATTTTCGACTTCGATGGCCGCTCGGTCTAAGCTTACCGGCAACCCGCGGCATCGGCAGGTTTGCCGGCGTCCTGTACCTCCGGAACATAGCGCCAGGCGTCCGGGCGTGAGCCGTCGAGATCGGTAAAACCATAAATCTGCGCCAACCCACCGCTGGACAGCGACTGGCCGTTCCAGCGCGCACGATCCGGATCCGCCGCAAGCGACGCGACCGCGCGGCCGACAAAGCGCGGCGTTTCGGAAATGACGAAATGCGGCACGTTGGCGGTGGCGTCGCGCCAATTGTCTTCGGTGACGCCAAACGCCTCCAGCATCATTTCGGAACGCAGCCATCCGGGCGTCAGCGACACCGAGGTGGCGCCATGCGCAGCAAGATCTTTGGCGTGTGCCCATGCCATGCGGTTCACCGCGACCTTGGCGAGATCGTAGAACGGCGACAGCCGATAGTGATCGGCATTGTACTCGGCGGTGCCGTCAGTGACCTCGACCAGCAGCCCGCCCGGCCGCTCGATCATCAGCGGCAGCGCATGATGCGCGGTGATCAGATGCGTGTCGATGCCGAGCCGCAACAGGCGCAGGCCGTTTTCCAGATTGTGGTCCCAGACCGGCTTATTCCACTCGAACAGCTTTTCGCCGCCCCAGATATCGTTGACCAGAATGTCGAGCCGACCCTGTTCGGCCCGGATGCGCTCGACCAGACTGCGCACATCATCAGTCACCATATGATCGACTTGCACGGCAATGCCCTTGCCGCCATGCGAACAAACCAGCTCCGCCGTCTCCTCGATGGTTTCGGGCCGGGCATAGTCGGATTGCTGGCTGCGTGTGGTGCGCCCGGTGACATAGACGGTGGCGCCGGCGGCGCCGAGTTCAACCGCGATCCCCCGCCCGGCACCACGCGTGGCGCCGGCGACCAGGGCGACCTTTCCTTGCAACGTCATGGTAGTCTCCCAACCGAATCTATCGACCAAACCGATCTGGCTTACGCCGCTCGCATTATATATAAATGATTATTCGGTTATTTGAGATGTCAAGGTGACGCGACCAAAAACCAAATCCGACGAGCAGGTGCTGGAAGCCGCGTTGGGATTGATTCACGAACATGGACCCGAGGCGCTCACCTTCGAGCGGCTGGCAAAGGCGTGCGGCCTCTCTGGCGCAACACTGGTGCAGCGTTTCGGCAACAAGGCGCAGCTGAAGCAGCGCACCTTGCTGCAAGCGTGGGATGGCCTCGATGCCAAGACGAGGGAACTCGCAGCCACCGTTCCCAAAACGCCGGCCGGCGCGATCGAATTGCTGGTGGGGCTGTCGCAGGGCTACGGCGGCATCGAAGCCTACGCCGAGGGCCTGCTCGTCCTGCGCGAGGATCTGCGCGACCCCGTGCTCAGGGCGCGAGGCGGCGCCTGGAAAGCGTTCCTGAGCGAGGCCCTTGCGGCTTGCTTGGCCGGAACGCCCGACACCCCGCGCGACATCGGCCTGCTGATGGCATCGCATTGGCAGGGCTCACTGCTGTGGTGGAGTTTTGACCCGACGATCGAGGTGGCCACCTATGTCGAGGAAGGCCTCAAGTGCTTCGTTGCAGCCATCACCAAAACAGCGGCCCGAAAACCGTGATGGGCCGCTGCGCAAGCTGGGAGTGGATGTAGTCTAAATTAGCTGGCGTGCCGCAAGCTCACGCCGCTGCCCTTGTCGAACAGCACCACCTTGTCCTGATTCCAGGCAAAGCGCACCGGCTGCTCGATCTGGACATCGGTTCTGGCCGGCACCGTGGCGCGTAGCGTCGTGTCGCCGACCCGCAGAGTCAGGATCTTTTCCACGCCATGGTTCTCAACATCGTGGACGCGTGCCTCGACCGGCGCACCGCTTTCAAGATACACATCCTCAGGTCGAATACCGAAGACGAGCGGGCGACCGTCGGTCGCACCGCCCGCCTTGGCACCCCCAGAGAAAGGCAGTTCGAAATTCAGCGGCGCCATCACCGCGCGGCCGTTGACCAGCTTGCCATCGATCAGGTTCATCGGCGGCGAGCCGACGAAGCTCGCCACATAGGTATCGCGCGGATTGTTATAGATCTCGTGCGGCGTGCCGGTCTGGATGATGCGGCCATGGTTGAGCACGCCCACTTTGTCGCCCATCGACATCGCCTCGATCTGGTCGTGGGTGACGAACAGAAAGGTGGCGCCAAGCTGGATCTGCAGGTTCTTCAGTTCCGTGCGCAGCGCCTCGCGCAGTTTGGCGTCGAGCGCCGACAGCGGTTCGTCCATCAGGAACACGCGCGGCTTGCGCACGATGGCGCGCCCGATAGAGACGCGCTGCATTTCGCCGCCTGAAAGGCGGTCGGTCTTGCGGTCGAGCAGATGCTCGATCCGCAGTGTCTTGGCCGCTCGTGCAACACGGTCCTTGATCTCGGCATCCGGCAGCCGACGTATCTTCGGCTTCAGCGGGAATTCGAGGTTTTCGCGGACCGTATAGCGCGGATAGAGCGAATATTGCTGAAGCACCAGCGCCACGTCGCGCTCGGCCGCACCCCAGTCGGCGACGTCGACGCCGTCGATGAACACCTGACCCTCGGTCGGCTTTTCCAGACCCGCGATCATGCGCAGCGTCGTCGTCTTGCCGGCGCCGGTCTCGCCGAGCAGCACGAAGAACTCGCCATCGGCGATCTCGAGATCGAGCCCGGTCAGTGCGGTGTGGTTGCCGAAGCTCTTGGAAATATTCTTGAGCTGGATATGAGCCATCAGAGCCTCACCTCAAGCGACTTGCCGCTTGCCGTGTCGAAGAAATGTGCCTGCGCCGGATCGATCCTGGCGAAAACCTTTTCGCCCGGGCCGCCGACGAAGCCGCTCTTGGTGCGCGCGCGCAGCATCTTGGAGCCGACCTTGAGATCGACAATGTCAAACGAGCCGAGCGGCTCGACGATCTGTGTCTCGACCGGCACGAAACCCTCCGCCGCTTCATGGCGCACCAGCACGCCTTCCGGCCGGATGCCGAGCGCAAGCTGGCCGCCGGCATGGCCGTTGAGCTTGGACAAAAGCGTGCGCGGGAATTCGAAGCCGGCGGCAGCGCCACCGAGGGTGACCGAGGCCGCCGAAGCGGTCTCGGCGATCGCCGCGTCGGCGACGTTCATCACCGGGCTGCCGACGAACTGCGCCACGAACAGATTGGCCGGATGCGAATAGACCTCGTCGGGCGAACCGACCTGCTGCAGCACGCCCTCATGCATGATCACGATGCGGTCGGCGAGGCTCATCGCCTCGATCTGGTCGTGCGTGACATAGATGGTGGTCGAGCCCTGTTTGATGTGCAGCCGCTTGATCTCGGCCCGCATCTCTTCGCGCAGCTTGGCGTCGAGGGCGCCGATCGGCTCGTCCATCAGCATCGCCTTCGGCCGCCGCACCAGAGCCCGGCCGATGGCCACACGCTGCATGTCGCCGCCCGACAGCGCCGACGGCTTCTTGGCCAGCAGTTCCGTGATCTGCAGCGTCTTGGCGACCGAGCGCACCTCGCTATCGATCTCGGCCTTGCTCTTGCGCGTCGCGCGCAAGGGAAAAGCAATGTTCTCATAGACGCTCATATGCGGGTAAAGCGAGAACGACTGGAACACCATGGCGATGTCGCGGTCGGCGGCCTTGAGGTGTTGCACCGGCTTGCCGTCGATGAGGATGTCACCGCCGTCGATCGTCTCCAGCCCGGCAACCGCCCTCAATGTCGTCGTCTTGCCGCAACCCGACTGACCGAGCAGCACGATGAACTCGTTGTCGTCGATCTTGAGGTTGAGGTCCTTGATGACCTGGACCGCACCGAAGAATTTCTGGACGCCGCGAAGCTCAATCTGGGTCAATGCTCTGCTCCCGGATTGCGCACCTGGCCGGTACCGGCCTTCTCCGCCGGCGCGATCTTCGAGGTGATGTTGAAGCCGATCAGGCCGATCAGGATGATGGTCACGCCATAGCTGTGCAGCAGCAGGTTCCACGGCTGGCAAAGCGCGATGATGCCGAGGACCATCAGCACCTGAGACCCCGGTTCGAGATATTTCTGGTTGATGGCTCGAAAGCTCATTTGCGGATCGCTCCGAAGGACATGCCGCGCAGCAAATGGTTGCGGAGCAGGAAGGTGAAGATTGCGACCGGCAGCAGGAACAGGAAGGTTCCGGCGGCGATCACCGTCCAGTCGGGCAGGCCGGCGCCGACCTGGCTGGGGATGAAGGGCGGCGCCGTCTGGGCGCGGCGGTTGGTCATGATCAGCGCGAAAGCATACTCGTTCCACGCCGTGATGAAGCAGAAAACCGCAGTCGCGGCGATGCCGGTGGCGGCCTCCGGCAGCACGATCTTGAAGAAGGCTTCCATGCGGGTGTAGCCGTCGACCAGCGCTGCCTCTTCATACTCCTTCGGGATCTCGTCCATGAACCCCTTCATCAGCCACACCGAAAAGGACAGGTTGAAGGCGGTATAAAGGATGATCAGCCCGATATGGGAATCGTTGAGGCCGACGGCCCGGTACATCAGGAACATCGGGATCGCGACCACCACCGGCGGCAGCATGCGCGTCGACAGGATGAAGAAGAGCAGATCCGCCTCCCCCTTCACCTTGAAGCGCGAGAAGCCGTAGGCGGTGAAGGTACCCATGCCGACAGCCAGCACCGTCGAGGTGATGGCAATGATCAGCGAGTTCATGAAGCGGCTCGGATAGCCGGACCATTGCACCTGGCCCTTGCCGTCGCGCACGATCTTTTCACCGCCGTCGAACACGACACGTTCCCACCAGGGTGCCGCCGCATACTCTTCCGGCGACGGCGGGTTGCGCATCTGCGAGCGCTTGGTGAACAGCTTGACGAACGGCGATATCTCGGGCTGGAACACCACCGTCGGCGGGATGGTCGTGGCAAGATTGCGCGGCTTGAACGCCGTCGAGGCGATCCAGTAGATCGGCGCCAGGAAGATGATCGTCACCAAAAGGACGGCGACGATGGCGACGCGATTGAAGCCTATTTCGGAAGAAGTGCGGACGGCGGCCATCTCAGCGCTCCTTCACCTTGTTGAGGTACTTGACGTAGATGTTGGTGATGGCCAGCACCATGATCAGCACGATGTAGGCGAGCGCGCAGGAGCGCCCGGTCTGCCATTCCTGGAACGCCATCTTGTACAGCCGGATAGAGATCAGCTCGGCCGTCGGCTGGCTGGTCAGGATATAGGCGAGGTCGAAGGTCTTGAACGCTTCCATGGTGCGGAAGATGACCGCGATCATCAGGATCGGCGCGACCAGCGGCAGCGTGATGCGGAAGAAGGTGTAGAACGGTCCGGCGCGGTCGATCGCCGCTGCTTCGTAGAGATGCTTCGGCACCGCTGAAAGACCGGCCAGCGACAACAGCATGACGAAGGGCGACCACATCCAGATGTCGGTTAGCGCAACCGCATAGAGCGCCATCTTGGGATCCGCCAGCCACTCGAAATTGCCGAGGCCAAGCGCATAGTTGATGACCCCCCATGACGGATCATAGAGCAGTTTCCAGAACAGACCGACGACGGCCATCGACAGCATCATCGGCAGCAGCAGCAGCGTTGTGATGAGACCCTTGAGGGGAATATCCCGGTTGAGCAGCATGGCCACGCCGAAGCCGACGAGCAGCTGACCCGCGACCGAGATGATGACGTACTTCGCGGTGATGGCGAAGTTGGACCAGACATAGGGGTCGTTGAGCAGGTCGCGATAATTCTGCAGCCCGACGAAATTCGCCGGCGCGTTGGTCGACGCGCGGAAATCGGTGAAGGAATAGCCCAGCGAATAGATCAGCGGGAAAATGTTGAAGACGATCAGGAACAGGATCGTCGGGATTATGAAGAGGTTGCGGATCGACATGTCGCTCAAGCCGCGTGCAGCGGCCCGCGAGGAAGTGTCCAGCGTGGTGATCATCGTGGTCGCCAAGACCCTGCTCCCGTTTCGGAAAAAAGAACGGAGGAGGCACGGATGCCTCCTCCGCGAGAAAAGCTGCTTATTGGCCGCGGCCGTATTTCTTGAACGTCGCGTTCCAGTCGCCTGCGAGCGCGTCCAGCGTTTCCTTGGCGGTGCCTTCGCCGCCGATCATGTAGGGATAGACGCGCTGGTTGAGCTGCTGCAGCAGCTCGGCATATTCCGGCACCGCCCAGAAGTCCTTCACCTTGAACATGGTCTCGTAGAAGGCCTTGTTGTACGGCGTGGCGTTCTGGAACTCCTCCGACTTGAGCACGGCAGCGCTGCAGGTGTAGCCGCCGAGCGCCGCCCACTTCTTCTGGGTCTCGTCCTTGATGAACCATTCAAGGAACTTCGTCGCCTCTTCCTGCTTCTTGGAGTAGGAAACGATCGAGATGCCCTGACCGCCGAGTGCGGCGAACTGATCGCCGTTCGGGCCTGGAGGATTGGCGAAGAAGCCGGTGTTCTTGGCGTTCGGGTTCGACGCCTCGTTGATCAGCGAGGGGAAGAACGCGAAGTAGTTCATGCTCATCGCGGCCAGGTTTTCGGTGATCGCCTGATTGTCCTCCACGAAGAACGACTTGGCCCAGCCCGGAGGCGTGAACGTGTAGAGTTCCTTGTAGGCGTCGAGTGCGGCGATTGCCTTGTCGGAGTTGATGAAACCGTCGACCTTGTAGGTCTTGTAGTCACCCAGTTCGCCGCCGAAGGAGAACAGCGCGTTTTCGAAGCCCATCGCCATCGCGTCATAGGAATTGTCGGTGTAGATGGCGATGCCGTATCGCTTCTGATCCGGCCGATAGAAGAACTCCGCGATGTCGCGCAGCGCCTTGAAATCCTTCGGCACGTCGAGATCGTAGCCGTATTTGGCCTTGAAGGCTTCCTTTTCCTTCGGGTCCTCGAACCAGTCCTTGCGATAGGACCAGCCGACAGCGTCGCCTTCGAGCGGGATCGCCCAGTACTTGCTGCTGCCGCCCGGATACTCGGCGTAATATTTCACCGTTGCCGGCGCCATCACTTCGCCAAGCTTGTGCTTGTTGAAGAAGTCGGTCAGGTCGACATAGTGGCCGCCGGTCGAGCCGGCGCCGAGCCATTGCGAGTCGCCAACGACCATATCATAGGCGTCGCCATGGGCGTTGAACTCGGTGAAAGCCTTGGTCTGGAAGTCGGACCAGGGCGTGGTTTCCACCGTGATCTTGACGCCGGTTTCCTTCTCGTACTCGTTGCCGAGTTCCTGCAGGTAGTTGGCCGGATCCCATTCCGCCCAAAAGATGGTGAGCTCCTTGTCCTGCGCGTAGACGGACGTTCCGCAGGCAAGTACTAAGCCGATACCAGCAAGCAGGCTGGTCATTGTCTTGCGCATAATGATTTCCTCCCTTGTGCGCATTCTACCTTGTCATGAGAGCCGGCGGTGAAGCCGGCCCTGGTAGTTCCTCCCGAGATCGCACCTTTCCGGTTCCAAGCCTCCTCGCTTTGCCGGAAAATGGATCGCAGCTCTCACTTTCGATCCGCTTTTTCTGTCCTGATCTGGTATTACCAATTTTGGATAGCCGTCAAGCTCTTTCTTGGACCACTACCGGAGCTTGTATAACCGGATTCTTCATGTATCCGTCTGTTTTCCCTGAATTTTCCTACTCGTTGATATAGAAGAGCCTTGTTTCGGCACTGCCATCCCGGTTAACATCAATAGTGGGCATCGAAATCTGGTCGAACCAGATTGGCGCTATTTCGCCAACGCCTCTGGCCGGGCCACATCGGTTTCAGCCGTCGATTCCGCCACCGCGGCGCGCACAAGGGCGCCCGCCGCCCATTGCGCGACCGACCGCATGCCGCGGCTATCGAGCCCCCATATATCCTTCAGCACGATCAGCACTTCGACGCCGAACATCATCGACAGCGCCTGTGCCAGTCGCTTGAACTCGCGCGGCGGCAGCCGGCCCTTGAGCGGTGCGATGGCGTCCTTCAGCAGCTGGACGCGATGACCGCGCGTGAATTGCGGCTCGCCGTCCAACGTGCCCGCCTGCCGCTGCGCCCATTGGTCGAGCGACAGTTTCAGCGCCGCCTTGAAAGTTGCCTCGAAAGCCTCGATGCGCGGCATGGCGGTGTCGAACAGTTCGGCGACGCGGCGCCCGGCATCGGTGGACGTCGATTGCCAGGTCAGGATCGGCCCAAGCCCCTCGTCGACCACCGCCTGCACCAGGGCTGCCTGGCTGGGGAAATAGCGATAGGCGGTGGCGCGCGACACTTGCGCCACCTCCGCCACTTCGCTCACAGACGGGGTGACGCCCGCCTGCATCAGCCGCGTCGCCGTCTCCAGCATCAGCCGTTTTGTGCGGGCCCGCGGGCCGCGTTCGGCAGCCTCGTTGGCGTCGTCGTTCCCAGCGGCTTGTTGACGTGAGACTTCCATGTCAATACGATACGCGCGTCTCAAAAAATTGCAATGACCTTTGCCCACCGAAAGGCCGGCAAAGGGCGACAGGCGGCCCGGCGCCGGTCGACCGGTGACGGGAGAAACGCGATGAAGCGCATCTACGTGGTGGGCACAGCCGACACCAAGGGCGAGGAACTTGCCTTCCTGGCCGACGCAATTGCCGCCACCGGCAGTTCGGTTGCCCGCGTCGACATCGGAACGCGCGGCGCCACCGTGCCGGTCGATATCCCGGCCAGCGAGGTCGCGGCGCATCATCCAGATGGAGCCAGTGGCGTGCTCGGCATCGATGATCGCGGCACGGCAGTGGCCCGCATGAGCGCCGCTTTCACAAGTTTCATTCGGTCGCGCGGCGACATATCGGGCGTGATCGGCATTGGCGGCGGTGGCGGCACGTCGATCATCACTGCCGGCATGCGCGCGCTGCCGCTTGGGCTGCCCAAGATCATGGTCTCGACGCTCGCCTCCGGCGACACCGCGGCCTATGTCGACGTCTCCGACATCATCATGATGCCATCGGTCACCGATATGGCGGGACTGAACCGGCTCTCCCGCACGGTGCTGCACAACGCGGCGCAAGCGATCGCCGGCATGGCCGCAAAGCCGGCGCCGACTGCCACCGGCAAGCCGGCACTCGGGCTCACCATGTTCGGCGTCACCACGCCTTGCGTGACCGCCATCGCGGATCAGTTGCGCGCCAACTATGACTGCATGGTTTTCCACGCCACCGGCACCGGCGGCCGCTCGATGGAGAAGCTCGCGGACTCGGGCCTGCTCGCCGGCGTCATCGACATCACCACGACGGAAGTCTGCGACCTGCTGCTCGGCGGCGTGCTGCCTGCGACGGAAGACCGCTTCGGCGCTATCGCCCGCACCGGGCTGCCCTATGTCGGCTCGGTCGGCGCGCTGGACATGGTCAATTTCTGGGCGCCGCCGACCATTCCCGAGAAGTTTAGGGGCCGGCTGTTTTACGAGCACAATCCCAACGTCACACTGATGCGCACCACGGCGGACGAATGCCGCAGCATCGGCGAATGGATCGGCGGTCGGCTCTCCAGCTGCGGCGGTCCCGTACATTTCCTGATACCGGAAAAAGGTGTCTCGGCACTCGATATCGAGGGCGGCGCCTTCTTCGACGCCGAAGCCGACGCCGTGCTGTTCGATGCCGTCGAGCGTACCATTAGGCCGAGCGCCACGCGCCGCGTCACACGCCTGCCGTTGCACATCAACGATCCGGAATTTGCCAAAGCCGCAACCGCGGCCTTCCTCGACATCGCCAGATAGTGAGAGCCAACAAATGCCCGCAATACCGCGCAAAGACATATTGAAGAAGTTCAAGGCGATGATCGCCGACGGCGTGCCCATCGTCGGGGGCGGCGCCGGCACCGGCCTGTCGGCCAAGGCCGAGGAAGCCGGCGGCATCGACCTCATCATCATCTACAATTCCGGCCGCTACCGCATGGCCGGGCGCGGCTCGGCTGCCGGCCTGCTCGCCTATGGCAACGCCAATGAGATCGTCAAGGAAATGGCCTATGAGGTGCTGCCGGTGGTCAAAAAGACGCCGGTGCTGGCCGGTGTCAACGGCACCGATCCCTTCGTCATCATGCCGTTGCTGCTTGCCGAGCTGAAGACGATGGGCTTTTCAGGCGTGCAGAATTTCCCGACCATCGGCCTGTTCGATGGCAGCATGCGCCAGAGTTTTGAGGAAACCGGCATGGGCTTCGGGCTGGAGGTCGACATGATCGCCGAGGCGCACAAGCTCGATCTTCTGACCACGCCCTATGTCTTCAACCCCGACGAGGCGCGCGCCATGACAAAAGCCGGCGCCGACATCGTCGTTGCCCATATGGGGGTGACGACCGGCGGCTCGATCGGAGCCACGTCGGCCAAGTCGCTCGACGACTGCGTGGTCGAGATCGACGCCATCGCCAACGCGGCGCGCTCGGTGCGCAAGGATGTCATCCTGCTTTGCCATGGCGGGCCGATCTCGATGCCGGATGATGCCCGCTACATCCTCGACCGCTGCAAGGGCCTGCACGGCTTTTATGGCGCGAGTTCGATGGAACGGCTGCCGGCTGAAGCCGCGATCGCCAGGCAGACGGCGGATTTCAAGGCCGTCATGCTGCACGACCAGAAGAAAAAGAAGGGATGAGATCATGACCGACAAGAGCAAGGTATTCGTATACCCGAAGGACGTGAGCGCCTTCGGCTTTGACTGGGGCAAGCTGTCGCTGACGGTGGCGCCTGAAGTGAATGGCGCTGAGCGCTTTTCCGGCGGTGTCGTCGACCTGCCCTCAGGCAAGGGACACACGCGCCACAACCATCCCGGCGCGGAAGAGATCATCTTCGTTATTTCGGGCAATGGCGAGCAGATGGTCGAGGACGAGGAGGGCAATCCGGTCGTCGCCAAGGTCGGCCCCGGCTGCACCATCTATGTGCCGGAAAGCCGTTTCCATTCGACACTGAACACGGGCGATGGGCCGATGCAGCTCCTCGTTGTCTATTCGCCGGCTGGACCCGAACTGGTGCTGCGGGAGTTGCCGGATTTCAGGTTGATCCCGGCGGGGAAATGATGATTTCTTCCAGGGGTAGCGCCGCCCCTCATTGTCTTGCCGGACATTTCTCCCCGTATAGTGACGGGGAGAAAGATGCTTTTGTCCGAACCGGATAGATAGGTAACAGAATGGACCGATAGCATGGGTGACAGTTTTCTTGTCCGCCGGAGGACC
>NZ_JAMYQZ010000054.1:0-43314 GCF_040321145.1 Mesorhizobium sp. M0514 | reverse complement strand
CCGCTTGGCGCTGCGGCGGACGCATAGGGGGAGAGAAGTGTCACCTATGTATCCGGTTCAAAGTGTTACCCATGTATCGGCTGGACAGGGCGCCAAGTCCTACTCGCTTACCGCTCTTCTCGTCGAAACGGCTTCAGCAGCGCCGACGGCGCAACCGCGTTGCGTGACATCACGGCCATCGCGACGATGGTGAAAATGAACGGCAGCATCAAGAACGTCTCATAGGGAATATGCCCGAGGCCGCTCGCCTGCATGCGCAATTGTAGCGCATCGACGAAGGCGAACAGCAGCGCCGCGCCCGCAGAGCGCCACGGGTCCCAGCGGCCGAACACGACCAGCGCGATCGCCACCCAGCCACGGCCCGACACGACACCAAAGGTGAAGGCGTTGAACTGTGCCATGGTGAGGAAGGCGCCCGCAAGCCCCATCAGCGCACCGCCGAGGATGACCGCCTGGAAGCGCGTGGCGATGACGCTGACCCCAGCGGAATCAGCGGCGCGCGGGTTCTCGCCGACCATCCGCACCGACAGCCCCCAAGGCGTGCGGTAGAGCACGAAAGCAGCGAGCGGGATGGCAATGATTGCCAAGTAGACCAGCGCAAACTGGTTGAAAACCGCTGACCCCAGAACCGGAATATCCGACAGCAGCGGGATCGGCACCGTCTGAAAACCCTTGATGCTGGGCGGCACCGATTGCTGGCCGAAGGTCAGACGGTAGAGGAAATAGGCAAGGCCGGACGAGAACAAAGTAACGCCGATGCCGCAGACATGCTGGCTGAGGCCGAGCGCCACGGTGAACAGCGCATGCAGCGCGCTCATCGCCATGCCGGTCAACACCGCGGCCAGCACGCCGAGCCACAGGCTGCCGCTGAGGCTGGCGGCGGTGAAGCCGGTCATCGCGCAGAGCAGCATGATGCCTTCGATACCGAGATTGAGCACGCCGGCCCGCTCGGAGAACATCTCGCCCAGCGTGGCAAATGCCAGCGGCGTGGCGATGCGGATAATGGCGGCGAGGAAGCCGACCTGAAAGATCTGTTCGAACACCGCGCTCATAAGGCGGCACCGACGCGGCGGATGCGATAGGCCGTGAACAGCAGCGCCACCAGCATGGCGAGCAGCGCCGTGCCCTGGATGACATCGCTGAGGAACGCCGGCACGCCGGTGGCGCGCGACATCGCTTCGGCGCCGGTCATCACGGCGGCCAGGAAGATCGCCGCCGGTACGACGCCGAGCGGATTGAGCCTGGCCAGCATGGCAACGACGATGCCGGAATAGCCATAGCCCGGCGAAATGTCGCTCATCACCTGGAAATGCACGCCGCCGACCTCGCCTACGCCGGCAAGCCCGGCCAGCGCGCCCGACAGCAGCGCCGTCGAAATCAGCACCCGCTCGACGTGGATGCCGCCATAGCGGGCGGCTTCCGGGCTTTCGCCGGTGACCCTGATCCGGAAGCCGAGCGTGGTGCGCACGATCAGGAACCAGATCAACGGTGCCGCGATCAACGCGGCGATGACACCCAGATGCAGCCTTGTGCCTTCGAGCAGCACCGGGAAATTCGCCGAATCCTCGATCGGCGGCGAGATCGGATAGCCGCTGAACGAGTCCTTCCACGGCCCCTCGATCAGCGCCATTAGCGCATAGTAGATGACCGAATTGAGCAGCAGCGAACTGACGACGTCATCGACTTTGAATTTCACTCGCAGGGTCGCCGGCACAAGCGCGACAGCGGCACCGGCAGCAGCGCCGGCCAGCGCCATCGACAGGATCGCCAGCGCGCCCGGCATTGGGATGGCGCCGACGAAGCAGCTGGCCACGGCGCCGGCCAGCAATTGGCCCTCGGCGCCGATGTTCCAGAATTTGGCCCGGAAGGCGACGGCCACAGCCAGCCCGGTGAAGATCATCGGGGCGGCGCGCACCAGCGTTTCGGTGATGGCATAGCTGTCGCCGAACGAGGCCGACAGCA
Source organism: Mesorhizobium sp. M0514 (assembly GCF_040321145.1). Lineage (NCBI taxonomy): Bacteria > Pseudomonadati > Pseudomonadota > Alphaproteobacteria > Hyphomicrobiales > Phyllobacteriaceae > Mesorhizobium > Mesorhizobium sp. M0514. The sequence continues at coordinate 41,352 of NZ_JAMYQZ010000054.1, read as the reverse complement.
TCACGCCATAGGCCTCAAGCACGCCGGCGCCGGCCAGCGCGATGAGGCCGCTGCACAGGACCAGCGCTGCGCCGATGGCCAGCAGCGGCAAAGCGAGATTGAACCAGGCGGGGGTGGAACTGCGGGCTTCGAGGCGGAACATCAGCTATGCCCCTCCGCCGCCCAGACGGTCGCGCCGCCCTTCATCCGCCTGCCGGCACCTTCTCCCCGTATAGACACGAGGAGAAGGGATCCGGGCCCTATGCAACTCCCCTCTTGCAGCTGTGGTGATTGGCGAAACCATGGGTGAGAGCCCCTCTCCCCGTCTCTATACGGGGAGAGGATGCCGGCAGGCAGGTGAGGGGCAGCGCTGACGCTTAAAGTCAGCCAAAAGCGGGCAGTATTATTTGAGGTTTCTGCGAGGAACCGAGTGAGAAAGTCCATCTAGGCTCTGCCCTCCGCCCCGGTCATCAGCAGCCCAAGCCGCGCGATGGTCGCATCGGCGCTGTCCAGCGTGCCGGCGATGCGGCCCTCATACATCACCGCGATGCGGTCGCAGAGCACCAGCAGCTCTTCGAGATCCTCGCCGATGACGATGATCCCGCAGCCCTTGGCACGCATGTCGAGGAATTTTTCGTGGATGAAGCGGGCGGCACCGATGTCGAGGCCGCGCGTCGGCTGCGAGACGATCAGCACCTTCGGGTCGAAAGCCAGTTCGCGCGCCAGCAGCGCCTTCTGCAGATTGCCGCCCGACAGCGCGCCGGCGCGGGTCATCGGCCCGGGGCACCTAATGTCATAGGCCTTGATCTGTTCTTCGGCGAAGGCGCGGATCGCATCTGGCTTGAGCAGGCCCCGGCTGCTGAAAGCCGCAGTACCAATGCGCGGCAACACCATGGAATCGGCGAGCGGCAGATTGGTGACCAGCCCGGTCGTCATACGGTCTTCCGGGATGCGGCCAAGGCCGAGCGCCTGCACCTCGCGCGGCGAGAACCGCGTAACAGGTTTGCCGGCTATCGTCATCGCGCCGGCGTCGGGCGCGCGCGTGCCGGAAATCACCTCGGCCAGCGCCCGCTGGCCATTGCCGGAGACCCCGGCAATGCCGAGGATTTCGCCCGCGCGAACGGCAAGCGATACATCGCGCAGCGGCGTCCCCGAATGCCGTGAGGTGGAAATACCGTCGAGCGTCAGCACCGCCGCGCCTGGGGTCGAAGGTCCTCTTGCCGGCGGCACGATCTCATGGCCGCACATCAGCTGCGCCATTTCTGCCGATGTCGTGTTCGCCGGATCGTCGACACGGCCGGCGACGCGGCCGTGCCGCAATACGGTGCAGCGATGGGTGAGCGCCCGCACCTCGTTCAATTTATGCGAGATGAAGATGATGCCGAGCCCCTGCGCCGCCATCGAGCGCAGCGCCGAAAACAGCCCGTCGACCTCGCTCGGCGCCAACACCGCCGTCGGCTCGTCGAGGATCAACAGCCTGGCGCCGCGAAACAGCGCCTTGACGATTTCGAGCCGCTGCTGCTCGCCGACCGACAGCGCGGAGACAGGCAGGTTGGGGTCCAGCGTCAGCCCATACTGACGGCTGATGTCGGACAACCGGGCAAGTCCGCCGGCGCGGTCGATGCGGCCGGATTTGCCGGGAATGCCAATCAGAAGGTTTTCCAGGACCGTCAGCCTTGGCGCCAAATGAAAATGCTGGTGCACCATGCCGATGCCGGCGGCCAGCGCATCGGCCGAACTGGTGATCCGCACGGTCTTGCCCTGGATAAGAATTTCGCCGGCATCCGGCGCATAGGCGCCGAACAGCACATTCATCAGCGTCGTCTTGCCGGCGCCGTTTTCGCCCAGCAGGCCGAGGATCTCACCTGGGGCGACGCTTAGATCGACAGCCTCATTCGCCTTGACGGCGCCGAAGCTCTTGGTGATGCCGCGCATTTCGATGAGAGGGGCGGACAAGGATGCTCCTGCGGAGATACCCCTCCCCCTCGAGGGGAGGGTGCCGAGCGAAGCGAGGCGGGTGGGGTCACCTCAACTGCCTCAACCTATGACTTAGCAGGATGGAGCACTTCGCGGAGGACCCCACCCGGCCCTACGGGCCACCCTCCCCTCAAGGGGGAGGGGTACGCCGAGCTAATCCGAAACCGGCGTGTTCTCGTCGACATCCACCCGGAAATTGCCTTCCAGGATCTCGGCCTTCTTCTTCTCGACCAGATCCTTCACATCCGCCGGCAGCGTCTTGTCGAACTTATGGTAGGGCGCCAGGAACGACCCGCCCTTGGCCATGCGCGAGAAATCGCCATAGTCCTGCGCGGTGAAGACACCGGCCTTGACCAGCTTGATCGCCTGCTCGACCGTCGGATACATGTCCCAGACCGGCCCGGTTATGACCGTGTCGGGGCCGAGGCTCGACTGGTCGGACATGTTGGAGATGGCGAGGATCTTCTTGTCCACCGCCGCCTCGATGACGCCGAAGCGCTCCGCATAGATGACATCGACGCCGGCATCGATCTGGGCGACCGCCGCTTCCTTGGCCTTGGGCGGATCGAAGAACGAGCCAATGAAGGCGACCTTCTTCTTGATGTTGGGATTGACCTCCTTGGCGCCGGCAAAGAAGGCGTTGACCAGCCGGTTCACTTCCGGAATGCCCATGGCCGCCACCGCGCCGATCGTGCCCGACTTCGACATCTTGCCGGCGATCATGCCGGAGAGATAGGCCGGCTCGTGGATCCAGTTGTCGAAGACGCCGAAATTGGGCTCGGCCGGGCCGGCGCCCGAGCCGAACAGCCATGCCGTCTTCGGGAACTGCTTTGCCGTGCGGCGCGATTCACGCTCGGCGGCGAAGGCGTCGCCCAGCACCAGCTGATACCCGCCTTGCGCATATTCGCGCATGACGCGGCTGAAATCGGCGGTCTGCACCTTTTCCGACCATTTGTATTCGATGCCGAGTTCCTTCTCGGCCTTCTGCAGGGCGACGTGAATCTGGTTGTCCCACGGCTCCTCGATCGGCGTGGCGAAGATCGCCGCCACCTTCAGCTTCTTGTCCTTGGCGAAGGCTGCACCCGGCAGCATGGCTGCGGCCAGGCCAAGTGCGCCGAGTTCCAGCACGTCGCGCCGCGACAGGCCGGTCGATTGCGATTTGTTTTTCCGGTTTTCCATCTAGTGCCCCTCTGTTTGACAGCCGTGTCGAGCCGACTGTTCCGAAATCAGACGCGGAACTATGGAACGGGTGCGGACTTTTGTCCACATGGTCAAATTTGGCGGGACTGCTGCCGGGCTCACGCCTTTTAGCGCAGCGCTTTCTCGCCGCCGGCTACGGTGATGACGCCGACGATGATCAGCCCGGTCAGCAACAGCCGAACGCCGGCGCTGACGCCGAACGTGTTGAGCATGGTCAGAAGCAGCACCAGGAACAGCGCCGCGCCCCAGACACCGGGAACATTGGCCTTGCCACCGGCGACCGAGGTGCCGCCGATGACGACGACGGCGATCGAGGCCAGCAGGTACTCGTTGCCGATATCGACATTGGCGCCGCGGAAATAGCCGGCGAGCAGCGCCCCGTCCATGCCGCCGAGCGCGCCCGACAGCGTGTAAGTGAGGAAGCGGGTGCGGCCGACATTGACGCCGGCAAGCCACGCGGCGCGGATGTTCTGGCCGATCGCCAGCACCGAGCGGCCATAGATCATGCGCTGCAAGGCGATGGCCGCACCGATGGTGAACAATACGGTAAGGATCGCCAGTACTGGAATGCCCAGGATTTGCCAGTTGGCAAAATCGGCAAAGCCGGGCGGCGGCTTGATCTGCAGGCCACGCCCATAGCTGATGTCGATCGACTGGATGATGAAGCTGGCCGACAGAGTGGCGATGATCGGCGGGATCCTCAGCGCCCAGATCAGGAGATAGTTGACGGCGCCGATGGCAGCGCCGCAGGCGAGCGCGGCGAGCAGCCCGACCACGATCATGGAATCGCTGCCGCCCATGACCTTCATGGCGACGGCACTGGCGAGCCCGATATTGGCCGGTAGCGACAGGTCGACATTGCCTGGCCCGAGCGTGATGACGAACATTTGGCCGACGCCGACGATGACGGTGAACACGGCAAGCGAAAGTGCCGCCGTGATCATGCCGCCGCCGCCATAACCGCCGGTGAAAGCGATGGTCGCCAGCCAGACGAACATCGCGCCGATGAACGACCATATCCAGGGTTTGGCGACAAGCGATTTCACAAATGTCATCGCTACCTCTCCCTGCGGCTGATCAGGACGCGGGCCGCCAGCACGATGATCAGGATGGCGCCGTTGGCCGCGACCTGCCAATCCGGCGGGATGTGCATGAAGGTGAGCAGAGGCGATGCCGCCAGCGCCAGTGTCAGCGCGCCGAGCACGGCCCCTATGGGCGATACCCGGCCGCCGACGAACTCGCCGCCGCCGAGGATGACGCCGGCGATCGCCAGCAGCGTGTAGCCATTGCCGATATTGGCGTCGGCCGAGGTGGTGATGCCGATCAGCGCCATGCCGGACAGAACGCCGAACAGGCCGGTCAGCGCAAACAGCACGATCTTGGTTCGAAGCAGCGACCAGCCAGCGCGCCTGAGCGCCGCCGGATTGCCGCCGGATCCCCGCAGGATGACGCCATAGGAGGTGCGCATCAGCCCAAAATGCACCACCGCTGCGATCGCCAGCGCGGCGATGATAGGGAACGGAATGAAGGGCGGCTTGAAGGCCATCAGCGACAAGAGCCAGTCCGGCGCCTTGCCACCGGGCTTGGGCAGCACCAGAATGGCAAGCCCCTGCCAGACGAAGCTCATGCCCAGCGTCACCACGATCGACGGCAGATTGCGCAGATGGATCAATGCGCCCAGCAGTGCATAGACCCCGATGGCGCCGAGCAGGATGACCACGCCGAGCAGCGGCGCGTCCTTCAGCCAGGTCGCGGTGACGCAGCCGACAAAGCCGACAAAAGTGCCGATCGACAGATCGAGCTCATTGCCGGCGATGACGAACATCTGGGCGATCGTCGCCAGCGCGATCGGAATAGCGAGGTTCAACATCAGGCTGAAGCCGAAATAGCTGATGGCGCGTGGGTTGAGCCAGGCGATGGCGATAACCACCAGCGCCAGCGACAGCGCCGGCAACAGGCTGCGCAGCAGGCGCGCGCGGGCCGCGCTGCTGCGCGGCGAGGACGTAGAGCCGGGAGCGACTGCCGTCATCTCAGGCCGCGTCGCCGAATGAGGACTGGATGATCTTTTCCTCCGTCAGCTCGTCGCGCGTGAGATTGGCGACGATGCGGCCGTTCTTGAAGACATGGATGTGGTCGCAATTGTCGAGCTCTTCGGTCTCGGTGGTGTACCAGAGGAAGGTCCGGCCCTTGGCCGCCTCTTCGCGCACGAGATCGTAGACCTCAAGCTTGGTGCCGATGTCCACGCCGCGCATCGGATCGTCCATCAGCACGATCTGCGCATCGGAGCCGAGAGCGCGGGCAAACAGCGCTTTCTGCTGGTTGCCGCCGGACAACGAGAAGATGTTGTTGGTCATGTCGGGCGTGCGGATGCCGATCTTCTGCTTCCAAAACTCAGCAAGCTCGGCCTCGCGCTGCGGCGAGATCAGCAGCCCTTTGCGCAGCCGCGCCAGTGAGCGGATGCCGATGTTTTCGGCAATAGACCATTGCGGGAAAATGCCGTCCGATTGGCGGTCTCCGGCCACCAGCGCCACCGGGGCGGTCACCTCGATATCAAGCCTTCTACGCGTCGCGGCGGCAAAGATCGCCAGCAACAGGTCGGTCTGGCCATGGCCGGCAAGCCCGGCAAGCCCGATGATCTCGCCGGCGCGGGCGACAAGCTCCTTGCCGTCCTGCTGCCGCTCGGGCCGCGCCCGCACCCTGACCGGGCCACCCGCCGGCCTGGCGGCGATCTCCGCCGCGATCTTCTCGCGCGCTTCCGAGCCACCCATGGTGGCCACCAGCCGGTCGCGGTCGAACGCTTTTGCAACGTCCGTGGCGACCACCTTGCCGTCGCGCATCACCACGATGCGGTCGGCATTTTGCAGCACCTCGCCCAGCACATGCGAGATCAGGATGCAGCTGCCCCCGGTGGCTACGAAACGGCGCACGAAGGCAAGCAGCTGGCCCGCAGTATGCGCGTCCAGCGAAGAGGTCGGCTCGTCGAGAATGACCAGGTCGAGCGGATCGCGCGTCACCGTGAAGGCGCGCGCCACCTCGACCATCTGCCGCCGGCCGATGGAGAGATCGCCGGCAATGTCGTCCGCCGAGATGCCGTGATCCGGAAAGATTTCGTCCAGCTTGGCGGCAATGAGAGCAGCCGCCTTGCGTCGCCAGCCGAAGCCGGTGAGCGCCGGATGGTTGATGCGCGTATTCTCCGCGATACTGAGGTTAGGGCAGAGCGACAGTTCCTGGAACACGCAGCGTATGCCGAGTTTCAGCGCGCGCGCCACCGAGTAGTCGGTTTCGGCATTGCCACGCACCGCGATCTCACCGCCATCGGGCTGCAGTGTACCGGCCACCATATGCATCAGCGTCGACTTGCCGGCGCCGTTGTGGCCGACCAGCCCGACGCATTCGCCTGATGCGACATGAAAATCGACGCCGTTAAGCGCCCGAACGGCGCCGAAATGTTTTTCGGCGCCGCCCAGTCTGATGATGTCCGTATTGGCCTCAGGCATGCTCAACGATATCCGGTCGGTCATGCCGCTGGCAATGAATGCAATGCATCACTTGATATTGGCTTTGATCGCCGCGATTGCGTCTTGCTGGCTGTATTCGTGGGTGGCGACGCCGCCCTCCTTGATTTTCGGCAGCTCGGTCTCGAAATTGTCCTGGGTAAAGGCGAGATACGGCACCAAAAGGTCATGCGGAATGTCCGTGCGGCCGTCGAGCACCTGCTGCGCCACCCAGAAGGCCAGCGACGACACGCCGGGCGCGATCGAGGCTGACCAGGTCTGGTAGCCATCCTTGTCCTTCTGCTCCTTCCACCATTTCAGCTCGTCCTGGCGGTTGCCCATGATGATCGTCGGACGCGGCTTGCCTGCGGCGGCAAAGGCTTGTGCCGCGCCATAACCGTCACCGCCCTGGTCGACGATGCCGACGATGTCGGGCAACGAAGGCAGGATCGTCGCGACCGCCTTCTGCGCCGTCGTCTGGTCCCAGTCGCCGGTCACCGAACCGACGATCTTGAACTCGGGATGGGCGGCGACGCCTTCGAGGATGCCGGCATGGATGGCATCGTCGATCGAGGTGCCGGCAAGGCCGCGGATTTCCAGCAAATTGCCGCCCTTGGGCTGGAATTTGGCCATCTGCTCGACTTCCTGCTTGCCCATGTCCTTGAAGTCGACGACGACGCGGTAGGCGCAAGGTTCGGTGACCGTCCCGTCGAAGGAGACGACGACGATGCCGGCATCGCAGGCCTGCTTGATGGCGCCGTTCAGCGCATCCGGCGAGGCGGCGTTGATGACGATGGCGTCATAGCCCTGCAGGATCAGGTTCTGCACCTGGGCAGCCTGCGTCGGCACTTCCTTGTCGGCGGTGGTGAAGATGTCGGCGGCGCCGACGATCTTATCCTCCACCGCCTTCTTCGTGACGATGCCGTAGCTGTCGAGCATCGCCTGACGCCACGAATTGCCGGCGTAATTGTTGGAGAAGGCGATCTTCTTGCCGCTGGTGTCGGCAAGCGCCGTGCCCGAGGCGAGCATCGCCGCCAGAGCGCTCAGTACGAGCAGTTTCTTCATGTCATAATCCTCCCATGGATTGTCGGCCCCGCCGACTGTTGCTGATGGTTTTGGCGTTGGCTGCCTGTTTTTTATCTATTGTCAGACAAATGCAGATGAGCTCGCTTGTCAACTGCGATCGATCACGCTTGGACGATCAACTTCAGGTGCGGCGGTTGAAAAGCCTTCGCGTGCTGGTCTAGGGAAGGGTCCAGGAGACCATGCATGGCAGCGATGCCGCCGACCCTTCCCCCCAGTGCACCCAAAAGAATGGGCGCCCCCGGAATTCCGGCGCGCTGGACGTCAAGCGCCAAGAGCGGCGTAGGTGCCGCGCTTTCGCCGGCGAGCCGCGTCTGGTTCACGCTCAGCCATGGCATCGTCAACGAGGTCTATTATCCCGGCCTCGACAGCGCCTGCACGCGCGACATGGGACTGCTGGTCACCGGTCCCGGCGGCTGGTTCTCCGAGGAGAAGCGTGACGCCACGCATGCCATCGAGCCGTTCGAGGACGGCGTGCCCGCCTACCGGCTGATCAACGCGACGGCGCGTTACCAGATCGAAAAGCGCATCCTGGCGGATCCGGCGCGCCCGGCCTTGCTGCAGGAAACCAGCTTCACGGCACTCGAGGGCGTGGCCACGGACTACCGCGTCTACGCCCTGCTGGCGCCGCATCTGGTCAATGCCGGCATGGGCAACACCGCCTGGACCGACGAGCACAAGGGGAGGCCGATGCTGTTCGCGTCCGGGCGCGGCACCTGCCTGGCGCTTGCATCCTCGCTGCCCTGGGGTGATTGCTCGGCCGGCTATGCAGGCTTTTCCGACGGCTGGCAGCAACTCAGCCGCGCCGGCCGGCTCGATCCGGCCTGCCAAAGGGCGGAGGACGGCAATGTCGCGCTGACCGGCGAGATCGGCTTTTCCTTACGCAACAGCAAAGCCTTGCTTGCGCTTGGGTTTGGGGCAACGCCGGATGAAGCGGCCGAAAACGCCGCCGCCAGCCTGAAACGCGGGTTTGAGCCGGCGGCAAAGGTCTATGTCGCGAAATGGCGGAAATGGCAGGCAGGCCTGACGGCGCTCGACCACCATGATGCATCCGGCCTCAACACCTACCGCGTCAGCACAGCGGTGCTGGCGACACACCTGTCGCTGGCGAGGCCCGGTGCGGCCGTCGCCAGCCTGTCGATCCCCTGGGGGTTCAGCAAGGGCGACGACGACCTTGGCGGATATCATCTGGTCTGGCCGCGCGACCTCGTCGAAACTGCGGGCGGCTTCCTCGCCGCCGGCGATCCGGCGCAGGCGCTTGAGATCCTCGCCTATCTCCGTTCCATCCAGCAGCCGGACGGCCACTGGCCACAAAATGTGTGGCTCGACGGCTCGCTCTATTGGCCGGGCATCCAGATGGACGAATGCGCCTTCCCGCTGCTGCTTGCCGATGCGCTGCACCGCGCCGGCCACCTGCCGCGCGCCAAGCTCGCCGCCTTCATGCCGATGGTCGAGAAGGCAGCGTCCTATATCGTGCGCAATGGCCCCGTCACCGGGCAGGACCGCTGGGAAGAGGACGCGGGCTACAGCCCATTCACGCTCGCCGTCGAAATATCGGCACTGCTTGGCGCCGCCGATCTGTTCGACGTCAACGGCAAACCCGAGCCGGCTAACTATTTGCGCGAGGTCGCAGATTGCTGGAACGACCAGATCGAGCGCTGGACCTATGTCAGCGGCACACCGGAGTGCCACGAGGCTGGCGTCGACGGCTACTACATCCGCATCGCGCCGGCCGACGCTTCAGGCGCCGCATCGCCGAAGGACGGCTTCGTACCGATCAAGAACCGTCCGCCGGGCGATACCGACAAGCCGGCCGAAGCGATTGTCAGCCCGGACGCGCTGGCGCTGGTCCGCTTCGGCCTCAGGGCCGCGGACGATCCGCGCATCGTCGGCACGGTCAAGATCATCGACGCGCAACTGCGCTGCGACCTGCCGCAAGGGCCTCTATGGTACCGCTACACCAGCGACGGTTATGGCGAACACGCCGACGGCGCCCCCTTCGACGGCAACGGCCAGGGCCGACCCTGGCCGTTGCTGGCCGGCGAACGCGCCCACTACGAGCTGGCCGCCGGCCGCAAGGACAAGGCGGCAAGCCTGCTCGACACATTCGAGGCTTCGGCTGGGGTGGGCGGTCTGCTGCCGGAACAGGTCTGGGACGGCGCCGACATACCGGAGCGCGAATTGTGGCTGGGCAGGCCGTCGGGCAGCGCCATGCCGCTGGTCTGGGCGCATTCGGAACACATCAAGCTGTTGCGCTCGCTCCGCGACGGCGCCGTCTTCGACATGCCGCCGCAAGGCGTCAAGCGCTATGTCAGGGACAAGACCGGCTCGCCGCTGAGGATATGGCGCTTCAACAACAGGCTGCGCACCATGGAAGCCGGCAAGACGCTGCGGGTTGAACTGCTGCAGCCGGCACTGATCCGCTGGAGCGGCGACCAGTGGCAGACCAGCCATGAAATCAACACGTCCGTGAATGTCTTTGGCGTCCATCTGGCGGATCTGCCGGTGGCCGATATTCCGCGAGGTAATACGATCGTCTTCACTTTTTTCTGGCCCGACGGCGACCGTTGGGAGAATGTCGACTTCACCGTCGGCATTGAGAACTAACTCGCCAGCAATTTTCTTTCCTCAAGCGACTAGGACAAGACCATGCAGATCGGAATGATGGGACTAGGCAGGATGGGCGCCAACATGGTGCGCCGCCTGATGCGCGACGGCCATGAATGCGTCGTCTACGACATCAACCCGGCAAGCGTTGCCGGCCTGGTTGCCGATGGCGCCATCGGCGCCGCATCGATGGAGGAGTTCGTCGGCAAGCTTTCCAAGCCGCGCAGCGCCTGGCTGATGCTGCCAGCGGCGATCACCGGCAAGATCGCCGACCAGGTGGCGGCGCTGATGGAACCCGGCGACATCATCATCGACGGCGGCAATTCCTATTATCACGACGCGGTCGACCAGGCGGCCGAACTCGCGGCCAAGGGCCTGCACTATGTCGATGTCGGCACCAGCGGCGGCGTCTGGGGCTTGGAGCGCGGCTACTGCCTGATGATCGGCGGCCCCGATACGGCGGTCAAACACCTCGATCCGATCTTCGCCACGCTGGCGCCCGGCGCCGATGCTGGCGCCACGCCCGACAAGGCGGGCGGGACCGCACCCTTTGGCTACCTGCATTGCGGACCGAGCGGCGCCGGCCATTTCGTCAAGATGATCCACAACGGCATCGAATATGGCGTCATGGCCGCCTACGCCGAAGGCATGAACATCCTGAAATCGGCCAATGCCGGCAAAAGACAGCGCACTGCCGACGCCGAGACCAGCCCTTTGGAAAACCCGCAATACTATCAGTTCGACATCGACCTGCCGCAGGTGGCCGAGGTCTGGCGCCATGGCAGTGTGATCGGCTCCTGGCTGCTCGACCTCACCGCCGGCGCTCTGAAGAGCGACCCGGCATTGGCCCAGTTCGGCGGCCGCGTCTCCGATTCCGGTGAAGGCCGCTGGACGCTGAAGGCGGCGATCGACACCGGCGTGCCGGCGCCGGTTCTGTCCTCGGCTTTGTTCGACCGCTTCTCCTCGCAGGGCGAATCCGAATTCGCCGACAAGCTGCTGTCGGCCATGCGCTATGCCTTTGGCGGCCATGTCGAAAAGCCGAAGGCCGGCAAGTGAAGGCCGCAGGGGAGACGCGCAAGATGAGCCCGGAACGGTCCGACACGCTGGTGCTCTTCGGAGCAACCGGCGACCTTGCCCACAAGAAGATATTTCCGGCCCTCTACCAGATGGTAGCCAAGGGGACGCTGACCGAGCCGGTGATCGGGGTCGCCTTCGATGCCTGGGACATCAACCAATTGAAGGCGCGGGCCCGCGACGGCATCGTCAACGCTGTCGGCAAGATCGACGAAAAGATCTTCGCCAAATTCGCCAGTCTGCTGCGCTATGTCAGCGGCGACTACCGCGACGGCGCGACCTTCGAGAAGCTGAAGACGGCGCTCGGCTCGGCGCAGCGGCCGCTGCACTATATGGCGGTGCCGCCGACCATGTTCGAGACCGTTGTCCAGGGGCTGGAGCAATCTGGTACCGCGCATGGCGCGCGGCTGATGGTGGAAAAGCCGTTCGGCCACGATCTGCAATCGGCGCGCTGGCTGAACCGCGTGCTGCATCTGGTGTTCGAAGAGCAGTCGATCTTCCGCATCGACCACTATCTCGGCAAGGAGGCGATCCAGAACCTGCTCTATTTCCGCTTTGCCAATTCCTTTCTCGAGCCAATCTGGAACCGCAACTTCGTCGAAAGCGTACAGATCACCATGGCCGAGGACTTCGGCGTCGAAGGCCGTGGCAAATTCTATGACGATGTCGGCGCTATCCGCGATGTGATCGAGAACCATCTGCTCAACATCCTTTTGCTGCTCGCCATGGAACCGCCGGTCGGCCGCTCGGCCGACGATCTGATCGACGAGAAGGTGCAGGTGCTGCGCGCCATCCGCACGCTGACCAAGGACGACGTCGTGCGCGGCCAGTTCACAGGCTACCTCGCTGAACCCGGCGTGAAGCCGAACTCGCCGGTCGAAACCTTTGCCGCGGTGCGCTTCATGGTCGACACCTGGCGCTGGCAGGACGTGCCCTTCTTCATCCGCACCGGCAAGAACATGCCGGTGCATGTGACCGAAGTGATCGTGCGGCTGAAGCGGCCGCCGCTGGACGTCTTCGATCCGATCAAGCCCAGCGACGCCAATTACGTGCGCTTCCGCATCGACCCGCAGGTGGCGATCTCGATCGGCGCGCAACGCAAGGCACCCGGCGACGACATGGTCGGCGAGCAGGTCGAGCTCACCGCGCTGGACGATTCGAAGGGCGACATGCCGCCCTATGAGCGGCTGATCGGCGATGCCATGAACGGCAATGGCCAATTGTTCACCCGCCAGGATGCCAGCGAGCTTGCCTGGCGCATTGTCGGCCCGGTGCTCGGCGACACCACGCCGCCGCATATGTATGAGCCGAAGACCTGGGGGCCTGCCGACGCCATGGCCAGCTTCGGGCCGCCCAACGGCTGGATCAATCCGAGTTGAGCAATTCCAGGAAAAGTGCGAGCGGTCTTTCCGTCCGAAATTGGGTAAAAACAAAGAGTTGGAGCATTCCCCCGTTTCCCTGAAACGCGGGAATGCGCCAAGTGAGCGGAGGAAACGACATGGCCAAGGCAGCCAGGCCCGCGAAGGCCAAGGCCGAACCGATCGTGCTGACGATCGATGTCGGCGGCTCGCATGTGAAAATCCTCACCAGCGCAGGCGGCGAGATGCGCCGCGCCGATTCCGGACCGGACCTGACGCCGCAGCAGATGGTCGCCACGGTGAAGACGCTGGCCGAAGGGCTGGCCTATGACCTGATCTCGATGGGCTATCCCGGCCCGGTCAGGCACAACAGGCCTTCGCTCGATCCCGCCAATCTCGGCAAGGGCTGGGACGGCTACGATTTTGCTGCCGCCTTCGGAAAGCCGGTCAAGGTCGTCAACGACGCGCTGCTGCAGGCGATCGGCAGCTACGATGGCGGGCGCATGCTGTTCCTCGGCCTCGGCACCGGCCTGGGCGCGGCGATGATCCTCAACAATGTCGGCCAGCCGATGGAACTGGCGCATCTGCCGTACCGCAAGGGCGGCAGTTTCGAAGATTATGTCGGCGAGCGCGGCCTGGAGAAATACGGCAAGAAGAAATGGCGCAAATACGTTTTCGACGTCGTCGGGCGGCTGCGTGCGGCGCTGCAGCCGGATTATGTCGTCATCGGCGGCGGCAATGTCGACAGACTGGATGAATTGCCCGCCACATCCAGGCGCGGCGACAATACGCGCGCTTTCGAGGGCGGTTTTCGACTATGGCGCGACAAGGCGCTCATCGTCTGATAGTATTAAAATTCAGTATAGTTGTTCAAAATGACGTGTGGCGCGATACGAAGTCATTGCGTTACGCAGATTTGGCGATTAGATCGGTGGCACCGGATGGAATCATCTGGCGCAACCGCACATATGCGGCAAGACAAATGACTAGAGCGGATTTCCGGCTCCGCTGGGACCACTCTGGGAGTTTCCGCCACCCCCCTAGCGACGGAGAGATAAATTGGCCGACGACAGCAACGACTCTGACAAGGACATCGACCTGCTCGAGCTTACCGCCCATATCGTGTCCGCTTACGTCGAGAAGAACCGCTTGCCCGTTGCCGGCCTGAGCGATCTCATCGCCAGCGTTGCGGCGTCGATCGGCGGGCTCAGCCAGCCGCCGGCCCCAGTGGCGGCGCCGCAGATCCCGGCCGTCAATCCCAAGCGGTCGGTGACGCCGGACTACATCATCTGCCTCGAGGACGGCAAAAAATTCAAATCGCTGAAGCGCCATCTCGGCGTCCATTTCAACCTGACGCCGGAAGCCTATCGTACCAAATGGGGCCTGCCGGCCGACTATCCGATGGTTGCCCCCAACTACGCGGCGTCGCGCTCCGAGCTGGCCAAGGCGATCGGCCTCGGCCGCAAGGCCGCAGTGGCGCCGCCAGCCAAAGCCAAGGGTCGGAAGGCCAAAGTCCCGGCCTGAGTGGGCTCAGCGCCTCGGCGCTGAGCCAATCGTTTGGACGACTGGAACTGAAGCCTGCCAGCGAATGAGCCTTGGCAGGCTTCGTGCTTTTGTACACCACAGAGATTGCTTTGGGGGAGCAGCGATGAACTACGCCAGAATGGTGATCGAGAAAGAGGCGCCGGAGGAATACGGCTACGATCGCATCCGCTTCAATCTCTCCGAAAGCTCGATCGCCGATCAGAAACTCTCCGACGTCGGCCTGTCGCTGCCGGATCTCACGCTGTTCTACGGCGAGCATCGCGGCGACAAGGAGTTGCGGGCGCTGATCGCAGCGCAAGACAAAGGCATCTCCGCTGACGATGTTCTGGTGACCGCCGGTGCGGCGGGCGCGCTCTTCATCATCTCGACCTCGCTTCTGTCGGAGCGCGACCACCTTGTCGTCGTCCGGCCGAACTACGCCACCAACATCGAGACCCCCAAGGCGATCGGCTGCGCCATCTCCTATGTCGATCTCGATTTCGACGCAGGCTTTGCCATCGATTTCGGCCGCGTCGCCGCCAGCATGCAACCGAACACCAAGCTGATCAGCGTCACCTGCCCGCACAACCCGACCGGCACCATGATGGGCCGGGCCGATCTCGACGCGCTGATTGCGCTGGCCGAAGCGAGCGGCTGCCATCTGCTGGTCGACGAGACCTATCGCGACCTCTCCTATGGACAGCGCCTGCCGGCGGCGGCTTCTCTCAGCCCCAAGGCGATCAGCGTCTCGTCGCTGTCGAAAGCCTTCGGCATTCCCGGCATCCGCATTGGCTGGCTGATCACCAGCGATGCCGAACTGCAGGAGCGCTTCCTCGCCGCCAAGGAGCAGATCGGCATTTGCGGCAGCGTCATCGACGAAGGCATTGCGCGCGGCATGCTGGGGCGCCGCGACACTTTCTTGGCCGCGCTGCTGCCCGAGATGGCGAAACGCCGCGACATCGTGCAAGACTGGATCGACCGCGAGCCGCTGGTCGACTGGGTGCGGCCACAAGGCGGCGTCGTCGGATTTCCAAGGCTCAATGTCAGTCCAGACTTCGACCTCGACCGTTTCTACGTCAATCTCTTGGAAAACCACGGCACCTATGTCGGTCCCGGCCACTGGTTCGATATGCCCAAGCGCTTCTTCCGCGTCGGTTTCGGCTGGCCGAAAGAGGCGGAATTACAGGGCGGCCTCGACGCCATCACCGCCGCGCTGAGGCAGTAACGTCCGCGTGCAATCGGGCGAGCGGCTGGAAAACCGCTTGATCCAGGCCCGATTTTCACGCATACGCGCTCCGAACTTTGATAAGTTTCATTGGCCGGAACAGCGCCCATTTCCGGGAAGTGCCCCGCCGGCCAATGCAAGCAACGGGGCCTGTATCCATGACATCCCATTCCCATACACCGCCTGACCGGCGTTACGCCGCCTTCCGCCATCGCTCCTTCCTGAGCTATTGGGCGGCGCGTTTCCTGACCACCTTCGCCACCATGATCGTGTCCGTCGCCGTCGGCTGGCAGATCTATGATCTGACGCGCGATCCCTTCGATCTCGGCATTGTCGGCATCGTCCAGTTCCTGCCGTCGCTGCTGCTGGTGCTGGTCACCGGCGTTGTCGCCGACCGTTTCGGCCGCCGCCTGATCATGGCGCTGGCGACGGTAGTCGAGGCAGGTTGTGCGCTTGTCCTGTTGTACTTCACGCTGCGCGGTCTCGTCAGCCCGCTGCCGATCTTCATCGTGCTGGCTATGTTCGGCCTGGCGCGCGCTTTTTATGGGCCGGCCTCGTCGTCGCTGTTCGCCAACCTTGTTCCGCCGGAAGATTTCGGCAATGCGATCGCCTGGAACTCGTCCGCCTGGCAAACTGCGACCATTGTCGGCCCGGTCGCCGGCGGCCTGCTCTATGGCGTCTCGGCCGAAGCCGCTTACGCCGTTGCCTCCGTGCTGATGCTGGTGGCCGGTCTGCTGATCTTCACCATTCCGAAACCGGCCCAGCAGAGCGCCACCGACAAGCCGACCATGGAAACGCTGTTTGCCGGCTTCCGCTATATCTGGAGCGAGAAGATCGTCCTGGGCGCCATCTCGCTCGACCTCTTCGCCGTGCTTCTGTCCGGTGCCTCGGCGCTGCTGCCGGTCTATGCCCGCGATATTCTGGAACTCGGCCCGTGGGGCCTCGGCCTGCTGCGCTCGGCGCCCGGCATCGGCGCCATCTGTGTCGCGGTCTGGCTTGCCGGGCATCCGCTGCGCGACAGTGCCGGCAAGATCATGCTCGGCTTCGTCGCCGGGTTCGGCGCCTTCACCGTGCTGTTCGGCGTCTCGACCATCACCTGGCTGTCGATCCTGGCCCTTGCCGGCCTCGGCGCCACCGATATGTTCAGCGTCTATATCCGGGAGACGCTGATCCAGCTGTGGACACCCGACGAGGTTCGCGGCCGCGTCAACGCCGTCAACCAGGTCTTCGTCGGCGCCTCCAACGAAGTCGGCGAGTTCCGCGCCGGCACCATGGCGGCGCTGATCGGCACCGTGCCGGCGGTGGTGATCGGCGGCGTCGGTGCGATTGCCGTCGCCGGACTGTGGGCGGTGCTGTTTCCGCAACTGCGAAGGGTGCGGCATCTCAACAGCCGCAACTGATCGAGTAAGCCGCAGGATCCGGCGCTCGGTCCAAATCAGCTTGCGCCGATGACGGCTGAGATGGGCCGGAAGCGGATGGGCCGGTTCTGGGCGAACTAGCCAGATGGCGGGGCAGCCACAGGGTGGACATTTCAACCCATATGGAAAATGATCATGTTGCCATGCACAATACTGCAGTGCTCTGGTCTCGACGAGAAACCTTAAATATAGAAGAGAACCACCCGACCTCCGGGTCCAGCGAGCGGGGACGCAAATGGACACTTCAGGGAATCGGCAATCGCATCGCGACGCAAGCGGGCGACCCAGCCGATCGGCCGGCTGGCTGGCCCGCGCCGCCGTCACAGTGGCATTCCTGCTCGGTATGGCTTTCAGCAGCAACGCGTTTGCGCAGGACCAGCAACTGCCCGTGGTGACGGCGGCCAAGCCGGTGGTGCGTGAAATCGTCGAAGACGACGAGTTCGTCGGGCGCTTCGAATCCGTCGACGAGGTCGCCATCCGTTCGCGCGTCAGCGGCTATCTGGACAAGATCAGCTTCCAGGACGGCGCACTGGTCAACAAGGGCGACCTGCTCTTCACCATCGACCAGCGTCCGTACCAGGCGGCCTACGATGCCGCCAAGTCGCAAGTAGACGTCGCCAAGTCTCTGCTCGAATTCTCCAAGATGCAGCTGGATCGCGCCGATGAGCTCGCCAAGACCGGCAATATCTCGGCCGCGACGGTCGACGACCGCCGGCGGGAATACCTTTCGGCGCAGGCGCAGATGCAGGGCGCGACGGCGGCGCTGACGACGGCCAACCTGAACCTGGAGTTCACCGAGATCAAGGCGCCCTTGTCCGGCCGCATCGACCGCCGGCTGGTGTCGGTCGGCAACCTCGTGCAGCCGGATTCCACCTTGCTGACGACCATCGTCACGCGCGATCCGATCGACTTCTATTTCGACGTCGATGAGCGCCTGTATTTCAGCTACGCCCGCGACGCGAAGGAGCGCGGCGGCAGCATGCAGGAAGGCGCCGGCGGGCTCGAGGTGGTGGTTCGCGTCGCCGACCGCGCGGAGGCGGTATTCAAGGGCAAGCTCGATTTTGCCGAGAACCGGATCGACAACGCGACCGGCACCATGCGGGTGCGTGCAAGGTTTGCCAACGCCGACGGCGTTCTCCAGCCAGGCATGTTCGGGCGCATCAACGTGCCGGGGTCGCTGCCGCATAGCGGCGTTCTGGTGCCCGACGAGGCGGTCGGCGCCGATCAGGATCGCCGCATCGTGTACCTGGTGGATGAGGCTGGGATGGTGTCGGCGAAGCCCGTGCGCACCGGCCCGCTTCTCGACGGCTACCGGGTGATCCGCGCGGGCCTGACCGGCGACGAGACGATCATCGTCAACGGGCTGATGCACGCCAGGCCCGGCACCAAGGTGAAGGTCGAGATGGTGACGTTGCCGCCCAAGGTCGAGACCGCCGGGTTGCAGCAATGAGGTTCGCCCATTTCTTCGTCGACCGTCCGATCTTCGCATCGGTGGTTTCGATCGTCCTGCTGATCCTCGGCGGGATTGCCTATACCCAGCTGCCGATCGCGCAATATCCCGAGATCGCGCCGCCGACCATCGTCGTTCGCGCCCAGTACCCGGGCGCCGACGCCGAGACGGTCGCAGCGACGGTGGCAACGCCGATCGAGCAGGAGATCAACGGCGTCGAGGGCATGCTTTACATGTCGTCCTATTCGTCCGGCGACGGAGCGATGGCGCTGACCATCACCTTCAAGCTGGGCACCGATCTCGACCAGGCGCAGGTGCTGGTACAGAACCGCGTCTCGGTCGCCGAGCCGCGCCTGCCCGAAGAAGTCCGCCGCCTCGGCATCACCACCATCAAGAGCTCGCCCGACCTGATGATGGTCGTGCACATGCTGTCGCCCGACAATACCTACGACCAGCTCTACGTCTCGAACTACGCCCGCTCGCGGGTGCGCGACATATTGCTCAGGTTGGACGGCGTTGGCGACCTCATCATCTTTGGCGAACGCGAATATTCGCTGCGCATCTGGCTCGATCCGGAAAAACTGTCCGCCCTGGGGATGACCTCGGGCGATGTGGTGCAGGCGCTGCGCGACCAGAACGTCCAGGTGTCGGGCGGCTCCATCGGCGCGCCGCCGACCAATACCGGCACGGCGTTCCAGTACACGGTCACCACGCAAGGCCGCTTCAACGACGCACGCGACTTCCGATACGTGATCGTCAAATCGGCCGAAGACGGCCGCCTGATCCAGCTACAGGACGTGGCGCGCATCGAGCTCGGCGCCAAGGATTACGTCACCAACTCCTATCTCAACGGCAAACCGGCGGTGGCGCTCGCCATCTTCCAGCGGCCAGGCACCAATGCGCTCGCCGCAGCCGCGGAGATCCAGGACAAGATGAAGGAGCTTTCCCAGGACTTCCCGAAGGGATTGAGCTACGACATCGTCTACAATCCGACCGAGTTCGTCGCCGAGTCGATCCAGGAGGTCTACAAGACGATCCTCGAGGCGATGGTGCTGGTTATCATCGTCATCATCGTCTTCCTGCAATCGTGGCGCATGGCGATCGTGCCGATCGTGGCGATCCCAGTGTCGCTGATCGGCACGCTGGCGGTGCTTTACGCCGCCGGCTTCTCGCTCAACATGCTGACGCTGTTCGGCCTCGTTCTGGCCATCGGCATCGTCGTCGACGATGCGATCGTCGTTGTCGAGAACGTAGAGCGCAATATCGCCAGGGGGCTGGCGCCCAATCCGGCGTCGCATCTGACCATGGACGAAGTCGGCACGGCGGTCATCGCGATCTCGCTGGTGCTGATAGCCGTGTTCGTACCGACAGCCTTCATCCCCGGCATTTCCGGACAGTTCTACCTGCAGTTTGCGATCACCATCGCGGTGTCGACGGCGATCTCGGCATTCAATTCGCTGACGCTCTCGCCGGCGCTGGCCGCGCTGCTGTTCAAGCCGCACCACACTGCTGCGGCGCCGCCGCGCTTTTTCCTGGCGCGGTTCGGACGGGCGCTCGCCGACGGCTTCAATCGCGGCTTCGACAAGGTCGCCCATTGGTATTCGAGCATCGTGCGCGTGCTGGTCGGCTCGCGGGTAGCGATCGCCGCCACGCTGGCCGTTTTCGCGGCCCTCATCTACGCCACGGTCTATATGGTGCAGACGGTGCCGCGCGGTTTCATTCCGTCGCTCGACCAGGGCTATGCGATCGTCGTCGTCCAGTTGCCGGACGGCGCCTCGCTATCGCGGACCGATGCGGTCATCCAGCAGGCGTCGCAGATCATCCAGAAAACGCCGGGCGTCGACTACGCGGTCGCCTTCGCCGGCTTCTCCGGCGCCACCTTTACCAATGCCAGCAACGCGGGCGTGATCTTCGCCAGGTTCAAGCCGTTTGACGAGCGACTGGAAGCCGGCCAGTCGGCGACCCAGGTCATCGGCAATCTGTTCGGCAGCCTGCAAAGCATCAAGGAAGCCTTCATTATCGCACTGCCGCCGCCGCCGATCCGCGGCGTCGGCAATGCCGGCGGCTTCAAGCTGCAGATCCAAGAGCGCAACAGCGCCGACATGCGGCAGATTCTGGCGCTTGCCTATGAAATTGCCGGCAAGGCCAACAAGACGGCGGGGCTGACCGGCGTGTTCACCACTTTCTCCGCGTCCAGCCCGCAATTCTTCCTGGCGATCGATCGCGACAAGGCGCGCATCCTGAACGTGCCGATCCCCAACATCTTCGAGACGCTGTCGATCAATCTGGGCACCGCCTACGTCAACGACTTCAACGCTTTCGGGCGCGTCTACCAGGTGCGCGCGCAGGCCGACCAGGCGTTCCGCCTCGATCGCGCCGACATCTTGAAACTGAAGGTGCGCTCGGCGACCGGCGCGCTGGTTCCGCTGGGCACGTTGATCGAGATCCGCGACGTCACCGGCCCGGCGCTGGTCCAGCGCTACAACATGTACGTCTCGGTGCCGCTGCAGGGCAACGCCGCGCCCGGCGTTTCCACCGGCGATGCGCTTGCCAAGATGGAAGCGATCACGGCACAGACGTTGCCGGCCGGTACCTCCTATGAATGGACCGAACTCGCCTATCAGGAGCGTAACACCGGCAATGCCGCAGTCTATATCTTCGGACTGTCGGTGCTGTTCGTGTTCCTGGCGCTGGCGGCGCAATATGAAAGCTGGGTGCTGCCGTTCGCCATCGTGCTGGTGGTGCCGCTCGGCGTGCTGGCGGCGTTGCTCGGCGTGTCGTTCCGAGGGCTGGACAACAACATCCTCGTGCAGATCGGCCTCATCGTGCTGATCGGGCTTGCCGCCAAGAACGCGATCCTGATCGTCGAGTTCGCGCGGCAGGCCCAGGAACGCGGCCTGTCGGCGGCCGAGGCTGCCGTCGAAGCCTGCCGGCTCAGGCTGCGGCCGATCCTGATGACCGCCTTCTCGTTCATCCTCGGCGTCGTGCCGCTGATGATCGCGACGGGCCCGGGCGCGGAAATGCGCCAGTCGCTCGGCACCGCGGTGTTCTCCGGCATGCTGGGCGTCACTTTCGTCGGCCTGTTCCTGACGCCGGTGTTCTACGTCACGCTAAGGTCGCTGTTCTCACGGCGCAAGCCGCATGCCGAGGCCGAGTCTTCGGCACCGGCAGAGGTGCCGTCCGAGACGGCCGCCGAGTAGTGTTACACGGGCAGTTCGTGGCGCTGCCGACTATTTCGTTTTGGTGTTGAATTCACGGTTTGCAGCATAGTCGATAGTGAAGGTGCCCGCAGGAGCGCGAACGCCCTGCTTCACGTTGGATATGGTAACTGTCGAGGTAAGGCCCCTCTCGTCAGTCAGGGTCCATCTGCGTAGATCGAGCGATTCTCTGTCAAACACCATAGTGATATTCGAATTGCCGAAAGCCGACTTGTCGGCCAGCCTGATGATCACCTGGGCGCCATCGTCCTTGATACTTTTGAGGCGATTGCCGGAAAAGTTGACCTGATTGTCGAGGAGCAGCTTGAGCGGCGTCTTCGAGAGAGCATAAAGCCGCGATGTCTTGAGCTTCTTGTTATAGACCACCAAGGATTTTCCATCTGCAATTACGCTGACCCCTGATTGGCCTGCATAGTTGAACCGGATCTTGCCCGGCCGCTGGAGGAAAAACTTCCCTTTGGTCCTTTCCGCTATTGGGCCCGACTGGACAAAGTCCCCGGACATGGACTTTACCGATGAGAAGTGATCGGCAATCGTCTTCGCTTCTACAGGTGCGGCCAAGGCCGCGGTCGAAAGTTCGGCGTTTATCGCGACAGCGCTGACAACGAACCAGAAAGCCAGCAGTCTTTTGCTGTTATATGCCATTCAGTTATCCTACCCCGAGCAGGCGCGTGATCGAAAGAGATCACGCGCCTTTGAGATCAGTAGCCGTCCGGGCACTGAGCAACGTAAACTCGACCGTTCCGACCGCGATATCTGCACTGGCCGGCTTCGCTGGCGTGCCCGATGACCGCCCCGGCCAGCGCTCCGACCGCACCGCCAACAACCGCCCCTTTTACCGGGTCGCCGGCCACTGCTGCGCCTACAGCTGCGCCACCCAAACCACCGACGGCAGCGCCTTGTTCGGTGCGGGAGCATGCCGCGAGCGGAATGAGTAGGCTCAAAATGAGCAGCGTCTTCTTCATTGATTCTCTCCTGGGGCCGTTATTAGCCGAAGCTTAAATGCGCCACGGAGTTTTTCGATCCATCGGAGTGTTTGGGGCGCAATCCAAATCTGCGGGAACGGGCTAAGGTCCCGAATCCATCGTACACGCCTCCCAGAGGTAAGTCGTCTTTGGGCAAGCTCGGCCGTTCAGAGTAGTTGGATTTGCTCTATCCCTCAGTAGGCTTGCCGAAGATCAGGCTCAAAAACTCGCTCAGCCAGCGCTTGAGGTGCATATCCCAGATCAGCCGGCCGCCGAGATGGTCGCGGCCGGGCTGCGCGCCGGGCAATTCGAAACGGTGTGCGCCGCGCACCACCCAGCGCTGCATCATCAACCGGGTCAGTTCGCCATGGAACTGGATGCCCCAAGCATTGTCGCCATAGCGAAAAGCCTGGTTGGGGTAGGTTTCCGCCGTGGCCAGCAGCGTCGCATCCCTGGGCAGCGAAAAGCCTTCGCGGTGAAACTGGTAAACCATGTCGGGCCAGGGCAGCAGCTTTTTGCCGGCTTCGGTCGGCTTCAGCGGATACCAGCCGATCTCGACCAGCCCCTCGCCATGCCCCTCGACCTTGCCGCCGAGATGATTGGCCAGCATCTGCGCGCCAAGGCAGATGCCGAGGAAGGGCCGGTTCTCCTTTAGCGGAACATTGAGCCAGTTAGTCTCGCGGCGGACGAACTCATCTTCGTCATTGGCGCTCATCGGCCCGCCGAACACCACGGCGCCGGCGTGTCCCTCCAGCGTCTCCGGCAGGCTGTCGCCGAGAGGCGGCCGGCGGATGTCGAGGTCGAAACCTTCCTCGAGCAGCATGTGGCCAACCCGGCCGGGGCTCGAAGTCTCCTGATGCAGCACGATCAGGATTTTTGGTTTCGAGCTCGGTCTGGGCGGCATGGAAAGGCGGAATCCTATTCGTCGCTCGACGTTCCGCTGGCGCCGGGCGCGGCGGCCGCCGCCTTGCGGCGCGCCTCGACGCGGTCGTGGCGCTCGACGCCGATCAGTTCGGCGACGCGCCAGACGGTGTTGTCCTCCAACTCGTGCAGTTCGCCATCGGCATAGACGATTTCCCACATCAGGCCGATGAAAGCCTTGCGCGCCTCGGCGTCGAGATGGCGCTTCAAGACGCTGGTGAAGGCATAGAGGTCGATCGCCTCATTGTCGGCGCGCTCGCCGGCGGCAGCCAACGCATCGAGTTCGTCGCCGCTGATCGAATAGCTCTGCGCCAGCACCTGCTTGAACCGCTCCCACTCGACATCCTGGCGCACGCCGTCGGCATTCATCACATGATAGAGCAAAGCCGACGCCGCAACGCGCGGATCGTCCGCATTGGCGCGAGCCCCAGCCCCGGAGGGCAGGTCTTTCAGAAAGGCCAGGACGCGTTCGAACATGGTGCTCACTTCACATTATTGGAGCATGATCTTTTCCAAAAACCGGTATCTACTTTTTGGGACCATGCTTCAGGGATCAAAACAGGCGGAAGCGGCGCGGTGACTTCTCCGCTTCGTCATCGGGGTCGACGCCGGGGTCGTCGGGCAGCCGCGCCAGTTCCTCGGCAGGTTCGACGGGTTCGGCGTCGTTTGGTATTGCGGCGAAAGCGGCGGCGGTGACCGGCGTGACCTGGTCATCGCCCACAGCGGGCTTCGGCTCGGTCGGCGCCTCGCTGATCGTCTTGGCAACGGCGGGATGATCGATCACTTCGGCTTCCTTTGTCGGCTTGGCGGGTGCCGCAAGCACCGGCACATCGGCTTCGTCTTCATGGCTGTCGATGAGCTGGCCCAGCCGCTCCATCGGTGCGCGCCAGGCGAAAGCGTCGAGCTTGCCGCTGACCGGCGATACCGGCGCCCAGCGTTCGGAGACGACGCCGTCGGCGACCCAGGCCGGATCGCGCGGCGCCCTGACCGCCTTGGACAGCAATTGCCTGATCTTGCCCTGGTCGCCGGTCTCTGCCTCCTCGATATCGGCCAGCAGCAGGTAAGCGCCTTCCGGGCGATCCATGCGGATCGCGGCTTCCGCCTCGCGGCGGGCGGTGGAAAAATCCTGCGCATCGAGCGCGGCGCGCGCCACCGTCATCGACGATTCGGCATTGTTGCGCTTCAGCTCCTGCAGCTTCTTCGCCCGGTTGAGACGATCGACCACGGCATCTCCCGGCCTTGCATGGGTGTAGAGCTCGGCGATCTCGGGATGCGGCTCAGCCTTCCAGGCTGCCTCAAGGATCTTCGAGCCTTTGCGCACATCGTTCTGTTTGAACAGAAGATTGGCGGCTGCAACCGCGGCCGGTGCGAAATCGGGCGCGAGCTTGTTGGCCTCGAGTGCCGCTGTCTTGGCTGCATTGGGGTCGCTATCGGTCAGCGCCTGCGCCTTGGCGGTCAACAGCACAGCGCGGCGGCGATTGGCGGCGTCGCGTTCGATCTGCCTGGTCGACTTCTGCGCCTCCACCAGCTTCAGCGCGCCGTCCCAGTCGCCGTGCCCGGTCAGATCCTCCAGCGTCGATTCGGCGGCCCAAGCCAGTTGCGGCGCGACGGAAGCGGCGCGCCCGGCATAGTGACGCGCCGCGTTGCGGTCGCCGAGCCGCTCGGCTTCGAGATAGAGCCCGCGCAGGCCAAGCAGCCGCATTTCGGGATCGTCGAGCATCGCCTCGAATTTTTCGCGCGCGCCCTCATGGTCGCCTTCGAGCAGCGAGGCTTGCGCTTCGAGCAGCTGGATCAGCGGCTCCTGGTCGGAGCGGATCAGTTTGGCGGCTTCCTTGGACTTCTTGCGGGCCAGCGCGCCATCGCCGGCGCCGGCTGCGATCATGCCGGTCGACAGCGCCTGATAGCCACGGTCGCGGCGGCGCACGCGGAAATAGCGCGAGATCGTGTACGGGCTGTTCCACAGCGACTTGATCAGCCACCAGACGATCATCACCGCTGCGACGACGGCAACGATCGCCACCGCCGCCACCATCAGGCTGACCTGGTATTGGTAACCGTTGAAGGTGACGACCATCTCGCCGGGACGATCGGCCAGCCAGGCAAAGCCGAGGCCGAGCGCGAAGACGGCGGCGAGAAAGATGAGAATGCGGATCATCGTGTCGTCCTCATGCCTTCATCGCACCTGCAATCAGCGCGTCGACCTGCGTCTCGACGTCGATGCGCGCCTTCAGTTTGCCGGCAAAGTCGGCGCCGGCAGCCTTGACCGCATCCGGCAGCGTTGCGTATTCGCTGAGCGCCTTGGCGTAGTCGCCCTGGTTGACCGCCACTTCGATGCGCGCCACGGTTTCCGGCGCGCCGGCGCCTTCGACGGCGCCGATCGGCCGGACCTTGACCAGCGATTCGGCGCTCGACAAAAGGTTCTGGAAGAAGCCGGCATTTTCATCGACCGGCGTCGCCGCCGCGACCATCGCATTGGCCGCGGCGTCGGCCTCGCCGGCGATCTCGGTGCGGGTCGGGACGCCCTTTTCAGCGTAGGGGCGCAGCGCTGCAATCTGCGGTGCATCGGGCGAGATCGCCGCGAAGGTCTCCAACTCGGCGGCGAACGGCGCGCCGCGGTCAAGCGCCGCCTTCAAGGCCGAAGCGGCGATGGCCATCGCGATCTTTGGCTGCGAGGCCTGCGCATCGACCTTGCCGGCGAGCTGCATCACCGACTGCTCCAGCGCGGCGATCTTGCCTTCCTGCGCCTTGGCTGCCTCGCCGGCCGATTTCACCAGTGCGTCGAGGCCCGCCAGTCTTTCATTGAGCGGCGCGAGATCGACGGGCGCTGCACCACCGGCCTGGCCAAGGGCGGCGACCGCGGTCTCGATCTGCTTGACCTTGTCGCCAAGCGCGGCAAGCCCGGCATTGTCGCCGGCGCCGCCCTTTTCGACCGCCGATTTCAGCGATGCGACATCGGCCTTGACCTGATCCAGCGCCGAAGACAGCCCGTCGACCTTGGCCGTTGCGGCGCCATTGCCGCTGGCTTCCCTGAGGTCGGCGATTTCGCGCTTCAGCGAAGCGATCTCGCCATTGACGCCGTCGAGCGAGACCGTGCCCGCCCCTGAGCCCGGAGCGCCAAGCACGCCGGCAAACTGCAGCCCGCCGGCGGCAGCCAGCGCGATGACACCGCCGATGATGCCGGCGGCAATGCCGCTCGTGCGCTTCGGTTGCGCGGCCATGGGCTGGTTCCCGGCTGTCCTTGGGGTTTCCTTGGGTGCACCCGGCTTGGGCGAGGCATCCTCGAAACTGTAGTCGGAGGTTCTGGCGCGCGGTGGCGCATCCGAAGCGGTGGGGTAAGGCTGCTCCGCCTGGGTGGACGCCTTGGCATCGGCGCTTTCGGGAGCGGCCTGCGCCGCGGCGTCGGAGTGCTCCCACGGCTCGAGATCGGCTTGATCGGCATGAACGGGCTCGTCAGGCGTCTCCGGCTGCGCATTGGCCATGGCAGCCGCATCCTCGGCCGCAACCGATTCTGCCGGGGCCCCGACGTCATCCGAGTTGGCGACATCCGTCTTGGCGGCATCCGCATCGGCAATGCGCGAGACAGCGCCGGGTTCGAGTTCGATGGTCACCGGCTCGCGGCGGCTTTTCGAATGTCGCATCTTCGGCGTCTTGACCATGCCTGGGCTCCGCAATCCTGCTTCGTCTGGGCGCCCGACGGCGCGTGATGGTTTGAAAAATGGTCTAGCACATCATCATCAGGTGAAAAGGGGCGGCGTGATGACACGGGGCTCAGTCGCCGCGGTGCAACAGCTCAAGCAGCGCCTCCTCCTGCGGTTCCCGCGCCATGCGTATTTTTTTGCCGGCGGCATTGTCAAATGCCGCTGCCACGCGCTCGGAGAGCGCAAAAGCCTGCATGTTTTCAAAGAGATCGCGCAGTTCCGCCCGGCTGGCCAAGGCCTGCAACGCTGCCGCCGCCTTGGCTGAATAGAGCAGCACCGCGTCGACCGCCTGATCGGACAGGCGTGTACGGATTTCAGCATCGGAATAATCGAGCGAAATCGTGTCGTAGGTTTCGACGGTGCGGACCTCGACGCCGGCATTTCGCAGCCGCGCCTCGAATGCCGGAAACCGCACGCGCCCTGTGAGATAGACGACCGCCTTGCCGGAAAGGCCGGCAGCAATCGCCTCGGCCAGCCGCTCGGCGTCGCCCGCCCCTTCGCTGACCGACAAGAACCCTGCCGAACGTGCCGCTTCAGCCGTCCTGCGTCCGACGGCATGGCAAGGCAAGGCGGCGAGCGCACGAATGAGTTCTTTCGGCGCATGCCGCACGGCATTGGCGCTAGTCACAGCGACGGCCACGGCATCGTCGCTCGCAGCATCGGCGCCAACCGGCAGTGTCACCGTTTCGGTCAGCGGCAGAAGGAGCGGCTCAAATCCCAATTCCTGCAGCCGCCGCATGGTTCGCGACGCCCCGGGTTGCGGCCGCGTCACCAGGACACGCATATCAGACCCAGCCGTCGAAGAAGGTTTCGCCCGCTTTGACCCGCACCATCCTAGCTGCGTCCGTGCCGATGTCAGCGGCATCCAGCGCCAAGCCTTCGGCTTTGACCTCATGCGATTGCGTGCCATCGGGCGAAATGATCAGCCCGGCGAAAACCAGCCTGCCGCCCGAGATCGTCGCATAACCGGCGATCGGCGTGCGGCAGGAGCCGTCGAGCGCCGCCAGGAAGGCGCGCTCACAGGCCAGCGCCTGGCCTG
Source organism: Mesorhizobium sp. M0514 (assembly GCF_040321145.1). Taxonomy (NCBI): domain Bacteria; kingdom Pseudomonadati; phylum Pseudomonadota; class Alphaproteobacteria; order Hyphomicrobiales; family Phyllobacteriaceae; genus Mesorhizobium; species Mesorhizobium sp. M0514. Next base: position 13,122 of record NZ_JAMYQZ010000054.1, on the reverse strand, counting down.
TCGGCACATCATGGATGGCCACCAGCATCTTTTCGACCTCGCTGTCGCCGATGCGGGTTTCGATGCCGATTGCGCCTTGTCCCGGCGCCGGCGGAAAGGCATCGAGCGGCATCAGATCGGTGACGACATGGCCGAGCCCGAGCCGCTTCAGCCCGGCATAGGCGAGGATCGTGCCTTCGGCGACGCCTTCCTCCAGCTTGCGCAGCCTGGTCTGCACATTGCCGCGGAACATGACCACGTCTAGGTCCGGCCGCATGCGCCGGATCAGCGCCTGGCGCCTGAGCGAAGACGACCCGACCTTGGCGCCTTGCGGCAAATCAACAATGCGCTTCACCGCCTTGCCGATGAAGGCGTCCCGCGCATCCTCGCGCGGCAGGAAGGCGGACAGCTCCAGCCCGACCGGCAGCACTGTCGGCATGTCCTTGGAGGAATGCACGGCGATATCGATCGTGCCGGCCAGCAGCGCGTCTTCGATTTCCTTGGTGAACAGCCCCTTGCCGCCGGCTTCCGACAGCGGCCGGTCCTGGATGCGGTCGCCGCTGGTCGAAATGACGACGACCTCGAAGGCTTCTGCCGGCATGCCATGCGCTTCCATCAGCCGCGCCTGCGTCTCATGCGCCTGGGCGAGCGCCAGCGGGCTGCCGCGTGTTCCTATTTTCAAAGTTTGCATGGCGCGCGGTCCGTGATAACCCCCGGCTGGCTTTGCGTTTCCGGCGCTCTCCCTAGCGAGGCCCGCCTCTACTAACTAGGAAAGTCCGGCGACACAATCTCTGGAGACAGCGACGAATTGATCCGCGTTCTGGGCATTGAGACGAGTTGCGACGAGACCGCCGCCAGCGTGGTGACGCTGGACGGCGATTCCGTGCCGGTGATTGCGTCCAACATCGTGCTCAGCCAGATCGAGGAGCACGCCGCCTTCGGCGGCGTCGTGCCGGAGATCGCCGCGCGTGCCCATGTCGAGGCGCTGGACGGCATTGTCGAGGCCGCTCTTGCGGATTCGGGCGTAGCCCTGGCCGACATCGACGCCATTGCCGCCACTGCCGGCCCCGGCCTAGTCGGCGGGCTGATCGTCGGCCTGATGACAGCCAAGGCGATTGCAGCGGCCGCCGGCAAGCCGCTGATCGCCATCAACCATCTCGAAGGCCACGCACTGACCGCAAGGCTGACCGACGGGCTCGATTTTCCCTATCTGCTGCTGCTGGTCTCCGGCGGCCACACCCAGATCGTCGCCGTGCGCGACGTCGGCGACTACCAACGCTGGGCGACGACCATCGACGACGCGCTCGGCGAAGCTTTCGACAAGACGGCCAAAATGCTCGGCCTGCCCTATCCCGGCGGCCCGAATGTCGAAAAGGCGGCAATCTCGGGCGATGCGACGCGATTTGCCTTTCCACGGCCGATGAAAGGATCTGCGCAGCCCGATTTCTCCTTCTCCGGCCTCAAGACCGCGGTGCGCCAGGCGGCGACCGCCATCCAGCCGCTAAGCGAGCAGGATGTCGCCGACATCTGCGCCTCGTTCCAGGCGGCGGTAGCCGACTCACTTGGCGACCGCGTGGCCCGCGCGCTGGCCCGCTTCCGCGACGAATTTCCGGACAAGGCCGAGCCGGCGCTGGTCGTTGCCGGTGGAGTCGCCGCCAACAGAGCGATCAAGGCGACGCTGCAGAAGCAGTGCGCCGAGGCCGGCTTCGCCTTTGTCGCGCCGCCGCTCAAACTGTGCACCGACAATGCGGCGATGATCGCCTGGGCCGGCATCGAGCGGTTGCGGGCAGGCCTGTCGCAAGAGAACGGCTTCGATTTCGTGCCGCGTTCGCGCTGGCCGCTGGACAGCATTTCGGCCCCGATGGTCGGCTCTGGCCGGCGCGGAGCGAAAGCATGAGCGCCAGCAAGACAAGCGGCAGGGACAGAACCGGCTGGCGCGTCGCCGTGCTTGGCGGCGGCGCCTGGGGCACGGCGCTGGCGCTGGCGATGCTGCGCGCCGGTCACGATGTCCGGCTCTACGCCCGCGACGAAGAGACGGTTTCCGCGATCCGCCGCGGCGAGAACCCGCGTTATCTCCCCGGCATCGCCATTGAAACAGGCATTGCGGCGACGAGCGATATCGGCACGGCCCTGACCGATGCCGATTGCGCGCTGGCCGTGGCGCCGGCGCAGGCGCTGCGCGCCATGCTGACGACGGCGAAGCCCCATATGCCGAAAGGCATCCCGCTCGTTCTCTGCGCCAAGGGCATCGAGCGCGACACCGGCGCGCTGCTGTCGGCGATCGTTGGTGACATTCTGCCCGAAACTCCGGTTTCGGCCTTGTCCGGTCCCAGCTTTGCCGCCGACGTCGCCAGGGGTCTGCCGCCCGCTGTCGTGGTTGCTGCACGCGACGACGCCTTGGCGGCCGAGCTTGCCGCGCGCTTTTCGGCGCAGAATCTGCGCTGCTATTCCAGCGACGATTTGATCGGCGTCGAGATCGGCGGCGCTTTGAAGAATGTCTTCGCCATTGCCGCTGGCGCCGTCACCGGCGCCGGGCTCGGCGCCAGCGCGCAGGCCGCCATGGTGACGCGCGGCTTCGTCGAACTGCGCCGCATCGGCGCGTCCTTCGGCGCCAAGCCGGAGACGCTGATGGGGCTTTCCGGCCTCGGCGACCTTTTGCTCACCTGCTCTTCGGCCCAGTCGCGCAATTTCGCCTATGGGCTGGCGCTGGGGCAAGGTAAGCCCTTGTCGGGACTGCCACTCGCCGAAGGCGTGCCGACGGCGGCGATCGCCGCCCGCATCGCCACCGAGCGCGACATCGACGCGCCGATCATCGCTGCGGTGTCGGCGATACTGGACGGCACGATCACCATTCGGCAGGCTGTCACGGCATTGATGACCCGGCCGCTGAAGACCGAAACCGGTATTTAATTGTAAACTCCCGTGAACAGCTCGGTATTGTCCCCGCCAGGCACGATGCGGTTTTCATAGTGACCTTCCGGCAGCAGCAGTGCCTCGGCTGGACCGTTGCGCAGGACAACGTCGCTGGTACCTGCCTCCAAGGATAGGGGCGAAGAATGCGAGGTGCCGTTTATCTCGACCTCGCCGTCTGCAAGCTCCCCGCTGGTCGTGTACAGGCTGTATCGTCCGGCGACAGGCACCTTGAAAACGACCGGACGACCGGAATAGAGGCGACGACCAGCCATTCTGATGTTGGGAGCGATCTGGACGTAGCTGTCGCGGATGAGAGGCGCGATCACGGTATCGATCAAATCCATGCGATATGACCAGAGGACCATCTTGGGCGGGGAATCCGAGAGAACTTTGTAGGCTTCCGATTGCCTGCCTTCCTGCAATGTTTTCAAGACATAATGCTGGTCGAGCCAGAGTGTGGAGGGCTCCTGTCGATTGGGCAGCATGGCGATGCCGTCGAAAAACTTCTCATCCGGTGCGAGCAAAGATTCCGCGCGCGAGACCAGTTCAAGCTGGGCCTGATTGTTGAGGCGTAGGTAAACGACATTGCTCGCGTAGCTCATTGCGATGGCTGTGATCAGCACCGCGAGGACAGGAACCCGGTAGCGCGCGTGGGTTGCGGTGCTGTCGAGAAGCTCCAACGACCAGAGCGCAACGAACGGCAACGCCATGATGAAGACATAAGGCCAGGGCTGGTCGTGCGTGAATACCAGCACCGTGATGACGAGTGAAAAGATCAGCGCAATTCGCCTTCGACCATCGAGTTTCATGATCCGCATCAGTGACAGGGCCATACCGGAGAAACAGATCCCGTAAAGAAGGGCGTTCCGCGCCAGTGTCTGTAACACGAACTGCCTCAGTCCCCCGTAGTCACCGCCTCCACGCGTCGCAATCTCGACCGGGCCAAGTAAAAGGTTTTTGGCCGCGAGAACAGGGGCGCCTCCACCGAAGATCAAGCAATAGACCATTATCGGAACGGCCCATCCAAGCACGAGCCACCCTCCGCGAACCGCCCCTGTTGCGTAGCGTCTCATCAAGGCTGCGTCAGCAACAAGGCCGATGCCGAGCGCAACGTTGAAGTAGACCGATTTCTGAGTGATGACGAAGGCAAGGCCACTTAGCATGCCGGCGGCAACAAGCTGCCTTGCCCTCAACCCAGGTGCGCGCAGGACAACCAGCAACGCCGCCACGGCGAAGAACACTGCCGGCGGTTCGGCGATGGTACGAAAGATGCGCTCCATGAAATTCGAAAAGCACAGGAGAACGAGGACGATCGTCAAAGCGCGCACGCGATCCTCGCCCAGAGCGCGAGCGCATGGGTAGATCAAAGAGATCGTCCCGCAGGCCAGCAACGCAGTCTGCATGCGGCCAGCAAGCAGAATCGACGTGGCATTCCAGCCGATCAGATGAGCAATCTCATAAAAAGCCGCATAGCCGACCGCCTTGGGATGCCAGATCGTATCGAACAGGCCGTTGGAGAAATATTTCGCCCATCCGAGTTGGACGAATTCATCCATGACGAAGCGGATGTTCCAAGCCAGAACGAACAGCAAGATGATCTTGAGTGCGATCAGGATATGCAGAAAAGTTGTTGTTGGGCGCTGCCCGAGAGCGAACAGCTTGTTTGGTCCCGGCTCCTGCGTATTCAAGACAACCCCCTCGATCGTGCCCAGGCAGACCAACGCCAGGCGTGCTGCCTCGCTGGGCGCAACGCCCTTCATCCTCAGACAACAACTTCGAGGCCGGCAGCTCCGCTTGGCGAAGCATGGTTCCACCGCGGTTAATTTTCCGAGACTGTGCGGAACTGAAGCCGTCGCGCTTCGGATTCTTGCAGCGCTCCGCTCCAGCCTGTCTATACGCAGCGGACTTTAGCCGCTGTTAGCCTTTTGCTTGTTAAGAAGGGTTATGTTCAAACACGGCAGCCAGCCTTCTGCGACAATGCGGAGGCTTGAAAGGACATCGCGTGCTACAACCCAAGATGGCATCGGGCCTCGTCTGCCCAGTCTGCTATTCCAGGCTTGGCACAAGCCCGGTTGCCCTGACCTGCGAATCTTGCCCTGCCCCCTATCCCGTGCACAAAGGCATTCCGTTCTTTGTCGAGTCGCCGGTGAGGGAGGGCTTCGACGCGAGCTTCCATGAAGAGGCGTATGCCGGTACCAGTACGCGCGCCCGTCTCTACAATTCGCTCAAGCAGGTCATCACCAGCGAATATTCACCGCACGACACGCTGAATTCGTTTCTTGCCTCGATACCTCAGGACTCAATGATCGTTGAGTTCGGCTCCGGCGCACGGCGCGTCCGCCCCGATGTTCTCAACATTGACCTGTTCCCCACCCCGAACGTCGATCTGGTCGCGAATATCGAGCACACGCCGCTTGCGAGCGATTCCGTCGACGTCGTCATTCTGGACAGCGTGATCGAGCATGTTCCCAATCCGGTAGCGGTCGTCGATGAAGTGTTCCGTGTCCTGAAGCCGGGTGGGAAGCTGCTCTGCATCAACCCTTTCCTGTTCCCCTATCACGGCTATCCCGCCCACTACTGCAACTTCACAAAGGACGGGATCGAGCAGCTTCTCCAGCGGTTCGCAAGGGTAGAGGTCCAGACGCATCAAGGGCCGACAAGCGCGATCGTCAACATCCTGTCCGAATACATCGGCGTCGTTGTCGGTCGAGAGAACCGAACCCGCTACATGGTAGCGAAAGCCGCGATCCTGACGCTGACATTCCCGTTGAAGTTTATCGACAAATTTCTGGTCGATCGCCCGGAGAGTCACCGGATCGCCAGCATGCTCGGCACCATCGCGACCAAATAGCGTGTCGCTGACCAGCGCTTATTGCCAAGAGCAATTCCAGGAAAGTGTGATCGGTTTTCCCAGGAAAAGCGCGTAGCGCTTTCCCTTGGGAATTGCGCAAAAACAAAGAGATAGAGCGGTTCGCCGTTTCCGTGAAACGGTGAAACGTTCTAGCGACCCGCCAGGATCTACCCATCTGCTACCAGCTGAGCAGTTCACAATAATTCGGCCGGTCCGGTAACGCCGATGCTCTTTTTGCTGTGGGGAAATGCCGTCTTGCCATGGCCGTGAAGTCCGAGCGTGAAAATAGCACGACATGCTTGTCTCCGGTAATGTGCCGGTCCGCAAGAAGCGACAAGGTGGCGCGTATTCCACCAGGCTCGATGTCCTTCAAGATGATCTTCCGGCAGGCCCAGCGTTCGCAACTGTCGGCCAGCGATTTGAAGAATGCGTCGCGCCCATCGACCGGCACATGATGAATGACGTCGGAAATCGTCACAACATCAAAAGATCCCTGCACGCTGGAAAGGTCCGTGGCGGGCAGAAGTTCGACCTTCGCCCGATTTGCGTTGCTTAGAAAGGCACCGATTGAAGGTGCGAGATCGCACATCGTAACCGTTAGGTCGGGGCGCCGATCAAGCAACCGGTCGACGAGCGCTCCATCCCCGCCGCCGATATCCAAAACCCTCGCGCCGTTCGGCAATTCGCGATCGAGAAAATCCGCAATTACATTGAGATTGACGAAAACACGCCGGTAGATGTCTCCGACCGGCTTGAAATGACGGCCAAGAGCCCTGCGCATGATCTGTCCTGGCGGCAACATTCTCATTCCTCGTTTCCCGTGGTTGAGCGAGAGGATGTCGCCGGCAAGGTGATGGGCTTTAGATTGAACCGTGACAAGATAGCAAAATGCGCAACGACAACGTTCCAGATGAGCAACGCAACTGTGGCGATCGGAGACGCAATCGCAACGCCAAGGCCGAGGCATGAACAGAGAAGCACCATCATGGCTACCGAGATCGGATAGGCCGCAGCCACACCTGCCGCAAAACGCGCAAACGCTTTCAAGCGAAGTGGCTTGCCGAAGGTGAACCAGCTGTGCAGAGCGTATCCCGTAGGCATCACAGCCAGGAATGAAATCATGATGCCCAGCAGGTAATGCCCACTCAGCTGATCAACCGCAATCATGATGGCATTGTGCGCAATTGCGCATATCGCTCCCACCACAGTGTACCGCCATCCACGTTCCAAAAGCGGTCTTTCGTGAGCTCCGGCATGGTTGCTCTTGTCCACTTGGTCGTCGGCGATCCTGGCAGAGCTGAACATTGCCTCAGAACGCTCCTGTCAGTTTCGCGCGAAGCCGGCACATGACGCGCTCCAGCAATCGCGAATCGCGCAAGTAGCGCCTTAATCCCGTCGGCCCGAGCGACAGCATGGTGCGAGCCGCTCGAACCAAGGCCTTCAAGTCGCCGCCCGACGCAGCCGCCAGCGACACATTGACGCTGATCGATGCCCGAGCAGCAGATTCAATCTGGCGTCGGCTGCGCGCCGAAAGCCGGTACAGATGGCGCTCTAGGACAGTCTGCATTTGCGAACGGAATTCGTTCGCATCGCGCGATCCGGTTACGGTCAGCGAATCGCCATGAACCCGGAAGGCTGTGGTTATCTCTTTGTGATAAACGACAGATCCGGCAACAGCGAGCTTCGCCCACATATCCCAATCCGCCGTATACCAAAGCATCTCATCCATGCCCCCGCATGCCAGCCAAGCACTCCGACGAAAAATCGGAGCAGGCACAGACACGAAATTCTGTACGAGAAGCCGTTCCAGCAAGAATTCAGATTCGAGCACCTTTTCGGTTGGCAAGGGACAGTTCCAGCATCCCATTCGCCGGCCGTGGCGGTCAACGATCGCAGTCGGGGCTAAATGAAGCGCTGCTTCGGGTGCGTCCGCGAGCCAGCGTCGAGCGGCCTCAATGCGCCCGGGCAACCACAGGTCGTCTTGGTGGAGTATGCAGACATAATCGGCGGCGGCTAGCTCAACGCCCAGGTTGGTCTTCGACTGCCAAGGCCCGAGATCTTTTCGCCGAAGCAGCCGGAACGCCGGCCGGTAGAGGAATCGCTCGACAATGGCAGCTGTGGCGTTCGTCGGGCTGCTGTCGATAATGATTATCTGCAGGTCGCCAGTCAGCTCCGCAGCAAGTGAATCAAGTGTCGCTCCAATCCATGCCGCCCCGTCATGGACAGGCATGACGACCGACAGAAAAGGCTTTTCGGCTGCGCGGCTTACGGCTTGAATTTCCGCTCGCGAGGCTGCTGAAGGGTTAGAACTCATGTCTGGCGCTCAATGTATCAAGCAGCAACTTGAGCACGAAGCCAGATAGCACCATGGACATGCCGGCCACGCAGATAGTGGTGACCACAAAGGTCAGATGCACTGATTGCTCCATGGGGCCACCGACAAAAATCCAATGTAGCGCCAGTGCCACGTCCGCCGCGAAGCCAGCTGCCGCGAGTACGCCACCGGAAAAAACCAGCCATTCCAAAGGGCGACCGCGCGTCAGCCATGACACAATTCGACCGCTGTAGACCGGATGGTAGATGGCGATTGCCACCTTTGCCAGCATACCGAACAGGATCGCTGAAAGGCCAATCAACGTCGCCATAGCCGAGAGCGCGACGAAGTGAATTCCGAAGTACCATCCACCGATGCGAACAGGTCCGGCAGCGAGAACTGCAAGGCCGGCAATGCCAGTGATCAGCAAGGTCAGCCCAGGCACGAGATACATGGTGTCCGGCGCGTGAGCAATAATGAGCCGCAAATGGCGCCAACCGTCGCGGAAGGAACGCAGATGCGGGGCGCGGTTTCGCTTGTCGGGGTAGAGCTTGATCGGCACTTCACGAATGGTGAGCCCAGCGCGATGCGCATTGATGATCATTTCCGAGGCGAATTCCATTCCCGGCGAGCGTGCGCCGATTTTCTGAAATGCCTCTCGAGTGAAGCCGCGCATGCCGCAATGGAAGTCGCGGATCGGAGATTTGTGCAGCCAGCGAGCGATGGTGGACAGGACGGGATTGCCCAGGTAGCGATGCAGTAGCGGCATGGCGCCCGGCTCGATACCGCCGGCGAACCGATTGCCCATGACAAAGTCCGCACCCAATTCCAACGCATCGATGAAATCGCCCAATTGGCTCCAGTCGTAGGAATCATCGGCATCGGCCATGATGAGATATTTGCCCTCGGCCGCTTCAACTGCAGCGCTGATTGCCGCGCCATAGCCCTTTACCGGCTGATGGACGACCCGCGCTCCCAACTGTTGCGCAATCTCCACCGACCTGTCCGTGGAGCCATTATCGCCGACGACGACTTCCCCCTTGACGCCGCGCCTCAAGAAGGCATCGAAGGCTTTGCGAATGCAAATGCCAATCGTCAATTCTTCGTTCAGGCAAGGAATAATTGCAGAGACGAGAACGCGCTCGGTCTCCATGCTGACCGTGAAAGCAGGCGTGGCGTCGTCGATCCTGACTGTCGTGTCCCCCGCGATGCTCTCCATTGCGTCCTCTATTCAGGCGTTCTGGAAGAACCAGCCCATCCCCACAACTGACCCGCTGGGAGCGTATCATATCGAAAATTGATTATCTTTGACTTACGAAATATCCAGTGGCGTCTTTATAAGCAGCAATCGCAAAGGCCAGGCGCTCTTTTTTCGCAATGCAGCGCTGTTGCCTGTGTCTGCTCTTTCGGGCGAAGCGATATCGTCTGTGACTTTCATCAAACTCATGTGGATCCATCATTTCAATGCCTTGGCCTTGAGCGGGGCGGAGATCCATCGCGACAGATCATTTGGCATTGACCCGAAGGCACCATAAAAGCAAAAACGCGGTTTCGGCAGTTCAAGGCGAACTTTAGTCGCAATCCCAACCCGGAGTTTCGAAAGCATGCTGTTTGCGTTGATTTGCAAGGACAAGCCCGGCAGCCTGCAGGTGCGCGTCGACACGCGACCCGCCCACGTCGCCTTTCTCGAGGGCCTGAACGCCGACAGGACACTGGCCTTTGCCGGTCCGTTCCTCGATGCCGACGGCAAGCCGAACGGCACCCTCGCCGTGGTCGAGGCGCCGGATCTCGCCGGTGCGCAGGCGCTGTCGGCTGCCGACCCCTATGCCAAGGCCGGGCTGTTCGAAAGTGTCGAAATCCGCCAGTGGAACTGGACCTTCAACAAGCCGGCGGCTAGTTAGTTCCGGCGGCGCCTAGAGCGATCCCAGGAAAAGTGTGTAACGGTTTTCCGTCCGGAATTGCGCAAAAAATAGTAGTTGGAGCAAAGACATGAACTACTGGCTGTTCAAATCCGAACCTTCGGTCTTCTCCTTCGAGGCGCTGAAGGCCAAGGGCAAGGCCGGCACGCAGTGGGACGGCGTGCGCAACTATGCAGCGCGCAACAACATGAAGGCGATGCAGATCGGCGATCTCGGCTTCTTCTATCACTCCAATGAGGGGCTGAACGTCGTCGGCATTGCCGAGGTCTGCGCGCTTGCCCATCAGGATACCACCACCGACGATCCGCGCTGGGAATGCGTCGACATCCGCGCCTTCAAGGACGTGCCGAACCCGCCGACGCTGGAGCAGGTCAAGGCCAATCCGAAGCTTGCCGAGATGGCGCTGGTGCGGCTTGGACGGCTTTCCGTACAGCCGGTGACGCCGGCCGAATGGAAGGAAGTCTGCCGCATGGGCGGCCTGACGCCGGCTCCGTGACGGTCCTCACGCCGAACAGCGCGAAAAAGTTCATTCTCGACAACACGGCGCTTATGTCGCCGCCGCATGTGCCGGAGATTGTCCTCAATCTTGCCGACGAAGCGCATGACCTCTGGCAGCGCACGGAGAACGAGCTGATTGAAATCGGCCTGCCGCCGCCGTTCTGGGCCTTTGCCTGGGCCGGCGGTCAGGGCCTTGCCCGTTACGTGCTGGACAATCCGTCGGATGTGCGGGGCAAACGCGTGCTCGACTTCGCCTCCGGCTCCGGCCTTGTCGCCATCGCCGCCGCCAAGGCGGGTGCGGCGCACGTGATCGCCGCCGACATCGACCCGTTCTGCGAAACGGCGATCCGCCTCAACGCAGAGGCCAATGGCGTTGCCATCGACTTTTGCGGCACGGACTGCATCGGCACCGACGCCGGCTGGGACGTGGTGCTGGCCGGCGACGTCTTCTACGACAAATCCTTCGCCGACACGCTGATGCCGTGGTTTTCGACACTGAAGGCGCGCGGCGCTGACATCCTCGTCGGCGATCCGGGCCGCTCCTACATGCCGAAGGCGGGACTGGAGCCGCTCGCAGTCTACGAAGTGGCGGTGACGCGGGCGCTGGAGGACGCCTTGGTCAAGCGCACCACTGTGTGGCGCTTCGCTTGACGGCATTGCCGAACAGGCGTTCCATCGCGCATTGATTTGAAGAATACGCATGTCGTTGTCCCAGAACCGCCAGGCTTTGGGCTGCATGCTTGAGGGGAGGACTTTATGGATTTTTCAGTGGTGAACTGGCTGGCGGTGGTTGTCGCGGCCGTCGCGGCGTGGCTGTTTGGCGCCGTCTGGTACACGGCCCTCAGCAAGCCTTGGATGAGGGCGGCCAGGATCGATCCGTCAACGTCAAAGAAATCGATATTGCCCTTCATCATCTCCTTCATCGCCGAGCTGATCATGGCGCTGGTCTTAGCCTTGGTCGTCGGCGCGATGACCGGCGGCGAGCCGGTCCTTGTCGCAGGGCTGGTCTTCGGCTTCGTCCTCTGGCTGGGTTTCGTCGCCACGACGCTGACGGCCAACCATCGCTATGATAATTTCGGCTGGGACCTGACCCTCATCGACGGCGGCCACTGGCTCGGCGTGCTGTTGATCATCGGCGCGGTGATCGGCTGGTTCGGGACGCCGGTCGCCGGCTGAGGCCTGCAGAAGTCGTCAGGTCTGCGTCCTGGCGACTTCGTCGAGGATCCATTCACGGAAAGCGATGATGCGCGGATCGTTGGCAGTGCTCTCGGGATAGACCAGGAAGTAGCCGAACTCCGGCCCCACGCGCAGACCGAGTTCAAAGGGCTGCACCAGCCTTCCCTGGGAAAGGTCGTTTGCCACCATGGCGAACTCGGCGAGCGCCACGGCATTGCCGTCGAGCGCCGCCTGCACGGCATCGGTAGAGGTTCCAAACACGATAGTCCGGCTGTCGTCGAAATCGTTGATGCCGGCCGCGGCCATCCACATGCGCCAGTTCGGCCATGTCACGCCTTGGCGCGACCATTCGATATGGGCAAGCGTGTGGTTGAAGAGGTCGCGCGGTTCGCGCAGCGGCGGGCCGGAGGTCAGCAGGCTCGGGCTGCACACCGGAATGAGGATGTTGTCGAACAGGCGATGGGCGCGAAGCCCCGGATACTTGCCGACCCCGAACCGGATGCCGACATCGACGTCGTCGAGTTCGAAATCGCGCACTTCGTAGCCGATGTCGAACCTCAGTTCGATACTGGGCTGAAGTTTGCGAAAATCGTCGACGCGCCGCATCAGCCATTTTGACGCGAACTGCGCGTCGAGCGTTACCTTCAGCAATGCCGTGCCGCGCGTCAGCTTGCGCGCCCGCGACACCGCCCGGTTGAGCAGGTCGAGCGCATCGATCGAGGCCTCGAACAGCACCGTACCTGCCTCGGTCAACCGGATGGTACGACTGGTTCGCGTGAACAGCACCAGCCCGAGCTGATCCTCGATTTCCTTGATCTGGTGGCTGACCGCCGCCGGCGTCAGCCCGAGCTCGTCGGCAGCGCGGGTGAAATTGAGGTGGCGGGCGGCGGCTTCCAGAGTCCTCAGCGCGCGCGTTCCGGGCAACAGACGGGACATCACCGTATCCTCAAATAAAACTTGACGATCCGAAAAGAACTACTCGTTTCTCGCATGGATTTCAATGCGGCATGATGCATCCATCGAAACACCATCAAGCCGGATTTGATATCCGGCGGAACACGGAGCGCATCATGTCCATCTTCGTTTTGAACTCGCCAGCAGCTCGCTCGAACTGGTTGCATGCCGTAACGGACTGGCTCCGCCAGGCGAAAGTCGCCATCAACCTGCCGCGCCAGGACGTGGAGGATCTGTCGGATCGCCAGTTGCGCGACGTCGGGGCGCAGCGCAAGGACGTGACGCGGGCCGTGGACCGGGAACTCGGCAGGCTTGGATTGCTGGACACTGGGTGGCAGAAGCCGAGAAGGCGTTAGGCAATGGAGAGTAGTGAGTAGTGAGTAGTGAGTAGTGAAGGATTGAAACGACGCCGACACCATCCTACTCCCTACTCCCTACTCCCTACTCCCTACTCCCTACTCCCTACTCCCTACTCCCTACTCCCTACTCCCTACCTCACCACCCTCACCACCGTCCGG
>NZ_JAMYQZ010000053.1:0-43717 GCF_040321145.1 Mesorhizobium sp. M0514 | reverse complement strand
CCGCCGCCAGTATCTGGTCCGGCGTTGGCGAGGTGAAGACCTGGCCGGGGCAGGCGGCGTCCAGCATGCCGTGACCGACAAAGCCGGCATGCAACGGCTCGTGGCCGGAACCGCCGCCCGAGATCAGCGCCACCTTCCCCGGCTTCAGTGCCCTGCGGCGGATGAATTTGTGCTCGTCGCCCAGCACCAGAATGTCGCCGTGGGCGGACACGAAGCCGTCGAGGCTTTCGGTCAGCACCGTGTCGACGGAATTGATGAATTTCTTCATGTGTCCTCCCGACACGTCGATCAGCCGCCACTCCTGCCGGTGATGCTGGTGATCTTCTGGATGAATTCGTTGATCGCCTTGTCGAGCGCTGCATTCTGCTTGTCGTCGCCGAAATCGGGCACGATCAGCGAGACATGCCGGGTCTTGCGCATGCCTGCCGCAACCGACATCTTGCCGGGATGCGCCAGATGATAGGCAGCCAGAAACTGATCGCGCTCGGCCGGACTGAAATGGCAGACCGAAAAAATAGCCGGCAGATGTTTTGACGGGATCGGGGTCGAATAGGCCGCGCTGGAAATCTGGGTGACGAAGCTGCGGTGCTTGCCAAGCGCGTCGGCAAGGCGTTGTCGCATACCCGACGGTCGCTGGTCGATGACCTGCGACAGGATCGTCTTGTAGGCGCGGATCGCCTCTTCGGAGCCGGCTTCTGGTGTCTTGTCGGCCATCTCAGTCATCCTAGACCGATGCATCCGAGATGGCCGCCTTGGCCATGGCGAGTTGGGCGGGAGCCACCGAGAGATCCCGCAGGCCGGCCTCGAGCAGTGCCGGGATCGATGCCGGATCGCCGCCGGCATCGCCGCACAGGCTGACTGGGATTTTCGCGCGCAGGCCAAAAGCGGCAACCGAGCCGATCAGCCGCAACACGGCGGGATGGCGGACAGAATTAAGATGCGCCACGGCTGCGTTATCGCGGGCAGCCGCCATTACATATTGGGTCAGATCGTTCGAACCGATCGAGAAGAAGGCGACATCGGCGAACGCCTCCGGCGCGATCGCCACCGAAGGCACCTCGACCATGATGCCGAGCGGCGGCATTTTTTGCGCGATGCCGCGCGCGGCAAGCCCGGCCTGCTCCTCCACGAACAGAGCGGCGGCGCGTTGGTATTCCTCCGGGACGGCGATCATCGGAAACATCACCTTCAGATTGCCGTGCACCGCCGCGCGCAGCAGCGCCCGGATCTGTACGCGAAACACCTCCGGCCTTGCCAGCGACAGCCTGATGCCACGCAGCCCGAGGAACGGGTTGCTCTCCTCGACGGTGAAGCCCGGCACCGGCTTGTCGCCGCCGGCGTCGACGGTACGGATGGTTACCGGCTTGTCGCCTGCCCATTCCAGCACCTTGCGATAGGCCTGGTATTGCGTCTCCTCGTCCGGCGGCGCCTTGCCGAACAGGAATTCGGTGCGCATCAGCCCGACCCCGTCGCAGGTCGAAATGTCGATGCCGTCGACCTCGGACGGATCGGCGATGTTGACCTGCACGCGCACTGTCGTCCCGGCCCGGGTTACCGCCGGTTTCGCGAGATAGACTCCGGCCTTATCTCGATGTGCCACAAACGAGGACGAGGACCGGTGGAACGCTTCGATCTCGGTCGTGGTCGGCGAAAGCACGATACCGCCATGCTCCGCATCGAGCAGAGCCAGACCGACGGGATTAGCCGGCGAAGCGCCAAGCCCCACCACCATCGGCACGCCGCGCGAGCGCGCCAGCATGGCGACGTGGCTGGCGGCGCTGCCGGCCCTCAGCGCGATGCCGCCGCCGGTGCTCCAGTCGGTCTCGAGAAAGCGCGTCGGCGCGATGTCCTCGCCATAGAGAATGGCGCCCGCTGGTGGAGCGCTCTCCTGCTCCTCGGTAAGGGCGCGCAGCACGCGGTCGCGGATATCGCTGATATCGGCGGCGCGAGCCCGGAAATAGTCCTGGTCTGACGTTTCGTAGCCGGAGATCTCGGCGTCCAGCGCCTGCCGCCAGGCCATGTCAGCCGGCATGCCCGACGAAATCGCGGCAAAAGCCGGGCCGGCCAGGGCATCGTCCTCAAGCATGGCGAGCTGGAATTCGAGAATGCCGGCGGCCTCCTCATCGGCGGTTTCAATCAGGGTCGCGAGCCGGTCAGCCGAACTGGCGATAGCTGCTTCCAATGCGGCCTTCTCGTCCGCGGCGCTCGCCTTGCCCGTGTAGTGCGCGGTGCCGTTGTCGAGGTTGAACAACGGCCCCTCGGCATAGCCGGCCGAGGCCGAAATACCCTGCAGCCTAAGCGGTTCGGGCATGGCCCGCATCCTCGTCGAAACCGCGTCGCACCAGCTCGGCCAGCGCGCCGACCGCCTCGCCGGCGCCCTCGCCTGTGGCCCGGATGTGCAGCATGGTGCCTTTCGGCGCCCTGGCCGCCATCACCTTGACGATGCTCTTGGCGTCGAACCATGGGCCGTTGGCAGCAAGCGCAATCTCCACCTCGGCGGCGAAGCTCTTGGCAAGCTTGGTGAACTTCACCGATGGGCGCGCATGCAGACCCACCTCGTGGGTGATCAGGACGGTCGCTTCGGCAAAGGCGGACATCAGGTCAAAATTCCCGTTCACTCACGACGGCGACAATTCATGCGCCGTCGCCACCACTTCCTTGAGCGAGGCGCCGCCGGACGCCTCTGTCGCGGCCATCACCGCGCCTTCGACGATCGGCGCGTTGCAGACGATAATCCTGAGCGCCCGCGGCTCGCCGATCATTTCCACCGCCATTTCCGAATTGGTCTCGGCGCCGCCGAGATCGACCAGTATGGCGACGCCCGCCTCCGACCACGCCTTGTCGATGGCGCCTATGATCGCTTCGACGCTGGTGCCGAGCCCGCCATGGCCGTTTCCGCCGCACCACGCAAGCGGCACTTCGTCGCCCACCATCTGCCGCACCATGTCGGCCGTGCCTTCGGCAACCAGCGGGGAATGCGAGACGATGACGATGCCGACATTGCTCATGCTTGGCCCTCGACGGTTTCGGCGACGGTCCGCACCAGCAGCGCCACAGAGCGTCCGCCGGCATCCATATGACCGATTGAGCGGTCGCCGAGGAATGAGGCGCGACCGCGTGTTGCCTTCATCGGCACGGTCGCCTCGGCAGCCACGTCGGCGATATCTGCAATTTCCATGGCCGTCTTTCCTTCGACCAACGCGTCATGCACAGGTTGCAGCACATCGAGCATGGTCTTTTGACCGACCTGGGATTTGCCTCTGGCGGCCACAGCTTCGATTGCCTTGCCGAAAGCAGCCGCCAGATTGGCACGATCCGGCTCTCCCGAAATCTCGTTGCCGAGCGCCAGGAACAATGTACCGAAGAGCGGCCCGGATGCACCGCCAACTGTCATCACCAGCTTGGTGCCGATCGCCTTCAGCGCCTCGGGCAGCGGCTTGGCCGAAAACGCCTCGGCATCGGCACGCAAGGCCTCAAATCCCCGCTTCATGTTCAGCCCGTGGTCGCCGTCGCCGATGGCCTGGTCGAGCGCGGTCAACTCTTCCGAGTGAGCGGCAATCGTGTCCGCGGCGGCGGTGATCAGCCTGGCAAGGTCGAACGCTGCCATGTCCAGATTCCCGGTTTCGGTCCTGCCGGCAGTATCGAAAGAATTCTCATTCGACAACTGAAGCATGCCATCAGGCCGTTGCATGCAGCGCCGCGGCGGCCGCGAACACTTCGGCCACGGCATGGGCGCCAGGGTCGGTCACGCCCTGCAATTTGGTGCCGACATAGGCGGAGCGTCCGGCTTTCGCCTTCTCCATGGCCGCGGTCGCCTCGGCGCCGTGCCTCGCCGCGGTCGCCGCGGCATCCAGCCCCTTGGCGTCGAGCGCCTTCAGCGCCGGCTCCAAGGCATCGACCATGGTGCGGTCGCCGACCTTGGCCCCACCGTAAAAAGTCATGCGGTCAAGCCCGGCAAGCAGCGCCTTGGACAGGGTTGCTCCGCCGTTCGAAGCCTGAGCCGCCGCCGTGAAGAAGATCGACAGCAAAGCGCCTGAGGAGCCGCCCATTGCGACGCCCAGACTATCGCCTATAGCCGCAAGCGTGGCGGCAGGGTCGGCCAGCGGCAGCGCATCGAGCTTCTCCAGCACGCTGCGCGCGCCGGTCGCAACCGTCGAACCGGTATCGCCATCGCCCGCCTTGGCGTCGAGCCCGTTCAGTGTCTCTTCGAGCGCGATCAGCCGTTCGCAGACCGTGATGATCAAACGCCTGGTGCCGGAATCCTGGCTGGCCCTTTGGGCTGCGCTGTTTCCAGCCGCTTTCGCCATAGGCACGATAGCCGGCGCGACGACGGTTTTGGCAGGCATCCAGGCATGTGGGCCGACAGGTGCCAGCAAGGCTGCCTCGCGCGCCGCATCGAGCTTGATTACCGACAGCGAAAAACCGTTCATGTTGAGCGCCGTCATCAGCGGTCCGGGGCCGATCGCAAGCTTCACGGTCTTGGCCAGCGGCGAGGCCAGCACGGCATTGGCGACCAGCGACATTTCGAGCGGCGGCACCGAGCCGAGATTGTTGATGAGCAACGCGTGGCTGGCGTTCGGGTCGAGCCGCACCGCCAGCCGCTCCGCCATGATCGCCACAAGTCTGTCGGCGCTCTGCACGGCGATGCGCTCGACGCCCGGCTCGCCATGGATGCCGAGGCCGAGTTCGCCGTCATTTTCGCCGAACCGCTCTTCATGTGGCTGGCCGGGGATCGAGCAGGACGACAGCGACATGCCGAGCGAGATGATGTCCTTCGTCGCCGCGCGAGCGGCTATAGCAACGGCTGCCAAGTCCTGACCGGTCTCCGACAAATGGCCGGCGATCTTGTGCACGAACAAGGTGCCGGCGACGCCGCGCGGCTGGTTGATACCCGGCAGGGCGATGTCGTCGGCAACGATCGCCATCTCGACGCGAAACCCCTCGGCGCGCGCCTTCTCGGCCGCCAGGCCGAAATTGAGCCGGTCGCCGGTGTAGTTCTTGACGACCAGCAGGCAGCCGGCGGGGCCGGTCACCGCGCGGATCGCGGCCAGCACCGCCTCGACGCTGGGCGAGGCGAAGATCTCGCCCGAAACCGCCGCCGTCAGCATGCCCTTGCCGACAAAGCCGGCATGGGACGGTTCGTGTCCGGCGCCGCCACCGGAGACGACGGCAACTTTCGCCTTGTCCCAGTCGGCGCGCAGCACGACCTTGATCTCGGGGTAACCGTCGAGGCGCGCGAGATCGCCGGAACCGATAGTCCGCAACAGCCCGTCCAGCGCCTCGGTGACGATCGTTTCCCTGCGGTTGAAAAAGTGCTTCATCGAATTCGTCCTGTATTCGTCAATCAGAAGCCGGTGCCGTGCCCTTGGCGAGACACCGAAAACCTCACATCAGTCTTTGTCCGTCGGCGCCGAAATAAAGTGGCGAGCGGTAGCGGATCACCACTTTGTCGCCCTCGGCCAGATCCGTATCGGGGTCGGTGAGCGTCACCAGTTTCTTCGGGCCGACCGTAACATGCAGATGGTTCTGGTCCCCGAGATGTTCGACCCAGTCGACGACGCCGTCGGCATGGCCGTTTGCGGTCTTCTCGATCGACAGATGCTCGGTGCGCGCGCCGATGGTCTTGGTTCCGGTCGGCGCCCCACCATCAGGCAGCAGTCCCGCTGGCAGCAGATTGATCGCCGGCTGGCCGAGCCGTGCGGCGACATGAAGGTTTGCCGGCTCGGAATAGATGGTGCGCGGCGTGCCGATCTGCACCAGCACGCCATTGTTGAGGATGCCGATGCGGTCCGCCATGGTCATCGCCTCGATCTGGTCGTGCGTGACATAGAGCATGGTGGCGCCGAGCTCGGCTTGGATGCGCTTGAGTTCGAGCCTGAGATCGGCGCGCAATTTGGCGTCGAGCGACGACAGCGGCTCGTCCATCAAATAGATCGACGGCTTGCGCACCAGCGCGCGCCCAATGGCGACGCGCTGCATTTCGCCACCCGAAAGCTTGGTCGAGCGGTTGTTCAGCTTGTGGTGGATGCGCACCATCTTCGCCACCTCTTCGATGCGGCGGCGAATCTGGTCCTCCGGTACTTTCCGCGCTGGCGAACGCAGCGGGAAGGCGAGGTTGTCGTAGACCGACAGATGCGGGTAGAGCGAATATTGCTGGAACACGAAGGCGGTGTCGCGCTCGGCCGGCGACAGCGTCGTCGCATCGTGGCCGCCAATATGGATCGTGCCGCCATCCGGCCGCTCCAGTCCGGCGATCAATCTCAGCGTCGTCGTCTTGCCGGCGCCGGTCGGGCCGAGCAGCACGACGAATTCGCCATCGGCGATGTTAAGGTCGAGGCCATCGACGGCGACATGGTCGCCGAAGCTTTTGGTCACGCCCTTGATGTGCACGTCAGCCATGCTGCGCTCTCCCTTGAGAGGCGGTGTCGTGGATCGCGGTGCGCACCGCGCGGCCCGATCCCTTGTCGAAGAGTGACAGCCGCGCGCTGTTCAACATCAGGCCGACATGATCGCCTGTGGACAGCCGGATTTCAGCCGGCACCCGCGCCTTGATGATGCCGTCCGCCGTCTCCACCGCCACGATCTGCGTCGTGCCGAGATATTCGGTGCCATAGATGGCGCCGCGCAGCTTTGAGGCGTCGTCGAAGCGAATGTGCTCGGGGCGGATGCCGAGCGCCATGTCGGCCGGCGCGATATCCTCGCGCACTTCCGGCACCGCCACCTTGGCGCCTTGCACTACGATCTCCTTCGCCCCCTTCGCCAATCCGCCGCCAAAGCCGAGAAAGTTCATTGGCGGCGAGCCAATGAAGTCGGCGACGAACATGGTTGCCGGGCGGTCGTAGATTTCGCGCGGGCTGCCGAACTGTTCGATGACCCCATGGTTCATGACGGCGATCTTGTCGGCCATCGACATCGCTTCCATCTGGTCGTGCGTGACATAGACCGTGGTGGCGTGGATGCGGTTGTGCAGCTCGCGCAGCTCATGCACCATCAGATCGCGGAATTCGGTGTCGAGCGTGCCGAGCGGCTCGTCCATCAGAAAACACTTTGGCCGCCGCACGATGGCACGGCCGAGCGCCACCCGCTGGCGGTCGCCGCCGGCAAGCCCTGAGACCGATTTGTTGAGCAGGTGGTCGATGCGCAAAAGCTTGGCCGTCTCTTCGACCCGCTGGCGGATCTCGGCGGACGGCATGCCTTGCGCCAGCAGCGGGAAGCCGATGTTCTTGCGCACATTCATATGCGGATAGAGCGCGAACAGCTGGAACACGAAGGCAATGTCGCGCTCCCGCGCCCGGCGCATGGTGACATCCTCGCCGCCGAGCAGGATCTGGCCGCCCGTAGGCAGTTCCAGCCCGGCGACCATGCGCAGCGTCGTGGTCTTGCCGCAGCCCGACGGGCCAAGCATGACGAAGAACTCGCCATCCTCGACGATGAAGCTGGAATCCTGCACGGCGACGAAATCGCCGAAGGCCTTTCTCAAATGTTGGACGCGGATTTCGGCCATGATTATTCCGGGAATTTCGAGACGATGATGAACATCACTGTGCCGGCGAGCATGGTGATGAAGGAGTAGGTGTAGAGCGCGAGCGCGAAAGGCTGGAACAGCATCAGGAAGCCGACGGCGATGAGCGCCGTCGCAATGTTTTCCATGAGGCCGCGCCGGGCCCAGCGAGGCCAGGATGACTTTTTGGAGATGGCTGGGCGCGTCATGCGTAGCTCCCTTCCTTCTGCCCGGTAACGGGGCGAGACGGTTGCCAGGTGGTTCCGCCACTCCGTCGCTGCTTCGCAGCGCCACCTCTCCCCCCTCCGGAGGGAGAGGAAGGGAGCCTGGCTGAATGAAGTTCGCGTCCTTCCTCTACCCCGTCGATCGGGGGAGAGGTGTCGAGAGAAGCTCGACGGAGTGGGGGTCGACTTGACACACCAATCATTTGCGTACCGCGCCGAAGGTGATGCCGCGCAGCAATTGTTTGCGAAGCAGGATGGTGAAGACCAGGATCGGCACCAGGAAGATGGTCGTGCCGGCCGCAACCGCCGGCCAGTCCTGGCCGCCTTCGCCGATGATAGTCGGGATGAAGGGCGGCGCGGTCTGCGCGGTGCCGGAGGTCAGGAGTGCGGCGAACGCATATTCGTTCCAGGCGAAGATCAGGCAGAAGATGGCGGTCGCGGCGATGCCGGTGGTGGCTTGCGGCAGCACGGTGCGCCAGAAGGCCTGCAGCCTGGTGTAGCCGTCGATCATCGCCGCTTCCTCATACTCGCGCGGGATCTCGTCGATGAAGCCTTTCAGCAGCCACACCGCCAGCGACACGTTTACCGCCGTGTAGAGCAGGATCATGCCCAGCGCGGTGTCGGACAGGCCGAGCTCGCGGTACATCAGGTAGATGGGAATCGCGACCGCGATCGGCGGCATGAAGCGCGTCGACAGGATGAAGAACAGAAGGTCATCGGCCAGCGGCACCTTGAAGCGCGAGAAACCATAGGCAGACAGCGTGCCGAGGAAGACCGCGCAGAAGGTCGAGCCGAAGGCGATTATCAGCGAATTGACGAAGCGCGGCAGGAAATTGGACGGGCCGGCAATCACCATGTTGCGCTTGCGCGAGGTCTCGTCGCAGAAACCCGTCGCGGGTCCCAGCGAGTTGATGTACTCGGGCGTTTGCCTGGTGCGCGTCGTGAACAGGTTGCAATAGCCCTCGATGCTCGGCTGGAACAGAATCTTGGGCGGATAGGCGATCGAATCCGGCGGCGTCTTGAAGCTGGTGGCAAAGATCCACAGCAGCGGCACGATCGAGATCAGCGCGTAGAGCACGATGATGGTGCCGGCGATCCGCTTCGAATTGG
The DNA here is from genome assembly GCF_040321145.1 of Mesorhizobium sp. M0514. NCBI lineage: Bacteria > Pseudomonadati > Pseudomonadota > Alphaproteobacteria > Hyphomicrobiales > Phyllobacteriaceae > Mesorhizobium > Mesorhizobium sp. M0514. The sequence continues at coordinate 34,882 of NZ_JAMYQZ010000053.1, read as the reverse complement.
CCGAGGGGGCGACGACGGAGTGGGCAGTGGTCAAGCTCATCTCTGCTTCACCTTGTTCAGCGCCTTGACGTAGATGTTGGCCAGCCCAAACACCGCGACGAACAGGATGATGGCGAAGGCCGAGGAATATCCGGTGCGCCAGCTCTCGAACGCCTGCCGTTTCAGCGTGATGGAAGCGACCTCGGTGGTCGAGCCCGGCCCGCCACCGGTCAGCAGGTTGACCATGTCGAACATCTTGAAGTTCTCGATGCCGCGAAACAGCACCGCCAGCATGATGAAGGGCAGCGCCATCGGCAGCGTGATCGACCAGAACTGCCGCCAGTTGGATGCGCGGTCGACCTCGGCGGCTTCATAGATGTATTCGGGGATGGAGCGCAGGCCGGCGAGACAGATCAGCATCACATAGGGCGTCCACATCCAGGTGTCGACGATGATGATCGACCACGGCGCCAGCGACACGTTGGACAGCATCTGGATGTCGGTCGGTGGTATCCGGGTGACGAACGAGATGGCATAGGCGAACAGGCCGATCTGCGGCTCGTAGAGGAAGCGCCAGAAATTGCCGACCACCGCCGGCGACAGCATCATCGGCACCAGGATGATTGTCGTCCAGAAGGCGTGGCCGCGGAATTTGCGGTCGATCAGCCAGGCCAGCGTGAAGCCGATCAGCGTCTGCAGCAGGATCGTCCAGAACACGAAATGCGCCGTCGTCTGCATGGCGATCCAGATGTCCTGGTCGCCGAGGATGCGCTGGTAATTGGCGAAGCCGAGGTTCTTCACCACCTCGTTCGGGCGGTTCGCCCGGAAGTTGGTGAAGGACAGGTAGATCGCCCAGAACAGCGGGAAGATGTTGATGGCCAAGAGCAACAGGATCGTCGGCGAGATGAACAGCCAGGCGAGGCCCTTGTCGCTGATGCCCCGGACCTTGCGGGCCAACGGCTCCGGGGTCGCCCGGGCAACGTTCTCCGCAGTCCGATTGAGCATGGTGAGTCCTGCTTCGGTCACGTCAAGTCTCGACACTGGAATTTATCTGAACTGCGTCCCGTGCCAAGGGCAGCACGGGACCAAGAGCATGATGCCGAAAAGTGTGAAGCGGCTTTCGGACGACATCATGCTCTCTCTCTTTCTAGCCCTGAGGCGGATGATTTCTGGTCGATTCCGCCTGAAAATCATCCGCCTCTGGGGTCAGGCTCGGGAGGAGCCGTTGGTCCGGTTACATCTTGCCGTCGTCCTGGAACACTTGCGTCCAGTCCTTGACCAGGCCGTCAAGCGCGTCCTTGGCCGAACCCTGGCCGGCAACGACATAGTCGTGGAAGCGCTTCTGCGACGCCTGCAGCAGCGGTGCGTAGCTCGGCTCGGCCCAGAAGTCCTTCACGATCGCCATCGAGTCGAGGAAGGTCTGCGCATAAGGCTGGCTGGACGGGAAGGCCGGGTCCTTGACCACCGCGTTCAGGCAGGAATAGCCGCCGAGCGACCACCATTTGGCCTGCACATCCTTGTTGGCGAACCACTTGATGTATTTCAGCGCCGATTCCTGCTTGTCTGAATAGGACACCACCGAAATGCCCTGGCCGCCAAGCTGCGCAAACTGGGCGCCGCCGGGACCCTTCGGATTGACGAAGTAGCCGATCTTGTCACCGCCGACATTCTCGTCCTTCTGCAGGCCGGGCCAGGTGAAGGCGAAGTTCATGTGCATGGCCACCTGACCGGATTTGAAGGCGTCGACGCCTTCGCCCATATAGCTGTTCGAGGCACCCGGAGGCGTGCAGCAATCGTAGAGCGACTTGTAGAACTCCAGGCCTTTGACCGCGTCTGGCGAATTGACGAAGCCTTCCATCTCGTAGGGCTTCTTGGGGTTTTCATACTGGAAGCCGTAGCTGTAGAGCACGTCCATGGCGCCCATGGTGATGCCTTCCGAGCCACGCTCGGTGTAGATCGAAGCGCCATAGACGGTCTTGCCGTCGATCTCGCGCTTCTGGAAGAACTCGGCGACCTGCTTCAGTTGGTCGAAGGTGGTCGGCGGGCCGAGATCCCAGCCATACTTTTCCTTGAATTCCTTCTGCAGTTCCGGCTTGGAGAACCAGTCCTTGCGGTAGGTCCAGCCGACGACGTCGCCCATGGCCGGCAGCGCCCAGTAGTTCGGCGTGTTCTTCGGCCATTCGGAATAGCCGACGACGGTTGCCGGCACGAAGTCGTCCATGCTGATCTTCTCCTTGTCGAAGAAGTCGTTCAGCTTGACGTAGTGGCCGTTCTCGGCCGAGCCGCCGATCCACTGGCTGTCGCCGATGATCAGGTCGCAAAGTTTGCCGTGCGAGTTGAGCTCGTTGAGGAAGCGGTCGGCATAGTTGGTCCACGGCACGAATTCGAATTTCATGCCGATGCCGGTTTCCTTGGTAAAATCCTTGGACAGTTCGACCAGCGCGTTTGCCGGATCCCAGGCGGCCCAGCAAAGCGTCAGGTCTTCAGCGTGCGCCGCGTTCGAGACGGCTGTCGACGCGGTAATCGCCGAGGCCAGCCCCAACGCCAGTTTCAAGCTCGATTTCATGTCTTCCTCCCATTTGCGAAACGCGCCCGGATGGCCGTTTCAAGAACCCCTTAACCCTCGCTCCTCCGAGGGGCTAAACACGGCGCGCTATGCGTCGCCAGGGCGGCGCGGTGCGCCGCAGATGTTTAGTAATTTGTTTAGTGATGCAATTTTTACTAAACAAGGCAAGCGAATTCGTCGCTGCGCCGCAACATGGCGAAACGGCGATTGAAATCGTTGGGAAATGATTGCCGGACGGCTCGCCCGGAAGTTGCTTAGCCGGGGTCGCCTATAATTTTCGTCTGCGGCGTCACCGGCCGGACAGGGGGCGCGGGCGGCAGCAGTGCGCGGATGTCGGCGAAGGGAAATGTCGGCTCGAATCGGAAGGCCTCGGCCAGAGAGCCGGGAACGCTGTTGCATTGCCCGGCGCGAAACTCATTCTGGACGCGCGCTCTGTCGACATATTGCTCCGGCCACTGCGACTGGTGCGCGCGGATCGCCCGCGTCTTGATATCGGCGTAGGCGGAAATGTCGACATAATGCGTCGGTGAGAATCCAGTGCCGCCCATCGTGTCGGCATGCAGCACCGGAGCGGTGAAGGATGCCGCGATGCGCACGCCGTCCGACAAAGCGCGATGGTCGGCGTGATAGTCGTTGGGGGCATGCGTGATCACCAGATTCGCCGCTGTCTCGCGTATCAGCGCTTTCAGCGAAGCGGTCAGTGCCGCATCGGCCACCAGTTCGCCGTCGGGAAAGTCGAGAAAGCGAAGGGTTGCGCCGAGCAGCGCCGCAGCGGTCGCCGCCTCGTCGCGGCGGACACGAGCCAGAACGCTCGGGTCGCCCATGCCGCCCCTGGCGCCATCCGTGGCCACGGCAAAAGTCAGTTCTGCGCCTTGCGTGGCATAGGCAGCCAGCGTACCGAACATGAATATCTCGATGTCGTCGGGATGCGCGCCGAGCGCCAATACCTTCACTGCACTCTCCCCGGAAATGGAAAAACGTGACGAACGGAATCCTGCTCGCCCTCATCGCCTATGCAAGCTATTCGTGCAGCGATGCCGTTATCAAGAGCCTTGGCGGACAGTTCACCGTCTTCGAGATCGGCTTCTTCATCACGCTGTTTGCCGGCTGCTTCCTGTTTTTCAGCCGCCCAGTCGATGAGCGCTGGCGCGACTTCTGGCGCACCGGGCGGCCATGGGCGGTGCAGGCGCGCGCCTGGGCCGGCATCGCCTCGGGCGTGCTCAGCGTCTACGCCTTCACCACCATTCCGCTGGCCGAGACCTATGCACTGATCTTCCTGGCGCCGCTTTGCGTTACCATTCTCTCGACCGTCATCCTGAAAGAAAAGGTCGGTCCATGGCGCTGGCTAGCGGTGGTTGCCGGCTTTGCAGGTGTCATGCTGGTGGTAAGGCCAGGTTTTCGCGAGTTGCATCTCGGACACCTTGCCGCCTTCACGGTGGCCTTCCTTGCCGCGGCCAGCGTCATCCTGATGCGGTCGCTCGCCCAGCAGGAAAAGCGCACCACCATGCTCGGCGTGCTCATCGGTTACGGGCTGCTGTTCAACGGGGCCGGCACCATCGCCACATCGTTCACCCTCCCCAACGCCATGCAGCTGCTGTGGCTGGTGCTGGGCGGCGCCTTTACCGCCGGCGGCCAATTGCTTCAGCTGCTGGCCGCCAAATACGCACCGGCCAACCGCATCGCGCCGACGCATTATTCGCAGATCGTCTGGGCGGTGATCCTCGGCGCGTTGTTCTTCCAGGAGTATCCGGACTGGATATCGCTGGTCGGCTTGGCCGTCGTCGGCGCGTCCGGCCTGCTCACCATGGTGCGCGAGGAGGTGCGGCTGGGCACGGTGCGCTGGAACCCGTTTGCGCGCACGAGGCTTTGATCCGGTTGCATGGCCATAGTGACCGCTGATATGCGGACGCAATGACGACGAGATCCTTGCCGGAGCTTCCGGTATCCGCCGTGCTGCCGGCCCTGCGCGAGGCGCTCGGCTCCGGCAACAGCGCCGTTCTGGTGGCGCCGCCCGGCGCCGGCAAGACGACGCTGGTGCCGCTGGCGCTGCTCGATGCGCCCTGGCTGGTCGCCGGCAAGATCGTCCTGCTCGAACCGCGCCGGCTCGCCGCCCGCGCCGCCGCCCGCCGCATGGCCGAATTGCTTGATGAAGAGCCCGGCGCCACTGTCGGCTATGCCATGCGCATGGAAAACCGCACATCGGCCCGGACAAAAATCCTGGTCGTCACCGAAGGCGTCCTGGCGCGCATGATCCTAGACGATCCCGAGCTGCCCGGCGTCTCGGCGGTGATTTTCGACGAATTCCACGAGCGCTCGCTCGACGGCGATTTCGGCCTGGCGCTGGCGCTCGACGTGCAGGGCGCGCTGCGGCCGGATTTGCGGCTGCTGGTGATGTCGGCAACGCTCGATGGCGCGCGCGTCGCGAAACTCCTGTCCGGCGCCCCGGTGATCGAAAGCCAAGGCCGTGCGTTCCCCGTAGATGTCAGATACGACGAGCGGCCAGCCGGCGTTCCCATCGAAGACGCCATGGCCAAGGCGATCCGCTCCGCTCTTGCCGGCGAGAGCGGCAGCGTGCTCGCCTTCCTGCCGGGACAGCGCGAGATCGAGCGCACCGCCGAGCGGCTGCAGGGCCGGCTCGGCGCCGACACCGACATCGTGCCGCTCTACGGCCAGCTCGACAACAGGGCGCAGGATGCCGCCATCAAACCGGCGCCGCCCGGCCGCCGCAAGGTGGTGCTGGCGACGTCGATCGCCGAGACCTCGATCACCATCGACGGCGTGCGCGTCGTCATCGATTCCGGCCTGTCGCGGCTGCCGCGCTACGAACCGGCGAGCGGCCTGACCCGGCTGGAGACGGTGCGCGTTTCCAGGGCGTCCGCCGACCAGCGCGCCGGCCGCGCCGGGCGTACACAGCCAGGCGTCGCCATCCGCCTGTGGCGGGCCGAGCAGACGGCGGCCCTTCCCGCCTTCACCCCACCCGAGATTCTCGAAGCCGACCTGTCCGGCCTACTGCTCGATTGCGCCGCCTTCGGCGTCGCCGATCCCGCAAGCCTGTCCTTGCTCGATCCGCCGCCCATTCCCGCGCTCAACGAGGCGCGGGCGCTGCTCCTGGCGCTGCACGCCATCGATGCGGCCGGCCGGCTGACGGAGGCGGGCGGCGCGATGCGCAAGCTGGCCCTGCCCGTGCGGCTCGCACACATGGTCGCTGAAGCCGCTGGCGGCGGCCACGCGCTCGAGGCTGCGATGCTAGCCGTCCTGCTCACCGAGCGTGGTCTCGGCGGCGACGGCGCCGACCTCGAACGGCGCTTGATGCGCTTCCGCACCGAAAAGTCACCGCGCGCCGTTGCGGCAAGGCAGCTTGCCGGGCGATTGGCGAAGGAGGCGGGCGGCGCCAAGAGCACCGAAACCGCTTCTGCCGGTCTTCTCCTCATCCACGCCTGGCCGGACCGTGTCGCAAAAGCGCGCGGCGAGCGCGGGCGGTTTGTGCTCGCCAACGGCTCCGGCGCCATGCTCGACGCCGCCGATCCGCTGGCCGGCGAGAGCTGGCTGGTCGTCGCCGATCTGCAAGGCAAGGCGCAAAATGCCCGCATCACGGCGGCGGCAGCCGTCGACGAGGCCGACATCCGCGCCGCACTCTCCGACAGGATCGAGACGCGCCGCGAGACAAGCTTCGACCGCGAGCGGCGCGCGGCGCGCGTGCGCGAGACCGCCAGGCTCGGCGCCATCACTTTGTCGGAGCGCATGCTGCCCGCACCAACTGGAACAGACGCCGACCGCGCCATAACAGATGCCTTGCGCGAGCACGGCCTGTCGCTGCTGGAATGGGGCAAGGACGGCGAGACGCTGCGCCAACGGCTCGGCTGGCTGCATCGCGGCCTCGGCGCGCCTTGGCCCGATGTTTCGGAACCCGCCCTGCTCGAAGGCCTCGACGACTGGCTGCTGCCGTTCCTTTCGGGCAAGGCATCCTTCGCCGCGATCGATCCCGGCGTGCTGTCGTCAGGCCTGATGGCGCTGGTGCCGCATGATTTGCAGCGCAAGGTCGGCACACTGGCGCCGACCTATTTCGACGCGCCCTCCGGCAGCCATGTGCCGATCCGCTATGACGGCGAATGGCCGGTGCTGGCCATCCGCGTGCAGGAACTGTTCGGCCTTGACCGCCATCCGGCAATCGCCAACGGCACCGTGCCGCTGACGCTCGAGCTGTTGTCGCCGGCGCACCGGCCGATCCAGACGACGCGCGACCTGCCCGGCTTCTGGCGCGGCTCCTGGGCCGATGTGCGCACCGACATGCGCGGCCGCTATCCCCGCCATGTCTGGCCGGAAAATCCGCTGCTCGCTGCGGCCACCGCCCGCGCCAAACCGCGAGGGACCTAGCGCTCGTCCTTTCCCGGCTATAATCCTTGGCCATGATCAACATCGTGCACGCGCCAGACTTCCAGCAAAGCCAGCGGCTGCGCCTCAACACGCTGATCCGGCTGCGCTGGCTGGCCATCGTGGGCCAGAGCCTGGCGGTGCTGGTCGTCGCCTATGGGCTCAAATTCCCGCTGCCGGTCAGCTTCTGCTTCGCGCTGGTCGCCTGCTCGGCCTGGCTTAACCTGGTGCTGACCTTCCGCTATCCGGCAGCGCACCGGCTGACCCCGTTCTCAGCCTTTTTCATCCTGACCTTCGACAGCCTGCAGCTTGCCGGCCTGCTCTTTTTGACTGGCGGTCTCACCAACCCGTTCTCGGTGCTGATGACCGTGCCCGTCGTCATCTCGGCGGCGTCGCTGCCGCTGCGGTTAACTGCGGTGCTCGGCGCGCTGGTCATGGCGGCGGCCACGTTGCTGGTCTTCTTCCACCAGCCGCTGCCATGGTACGAGGGCGCGCCGCTGCCCATGCCATTCATCTATGTCGCCGGCATATGGATGGCGGTGTTTTCCTCGATCGCCTTCACTGCCATCTATGCCTTCCGCGTTGCCGAGGAAGCCCGCCTGCTCGCCAATGCGCTTGCCGCCACCGAACTGGTGTTGCAGCGCGAGCAGCATCTGTCGGCGCTCGATGGCCTCGCCGCCGCCGCCGCGCACGAACTCGGCACGCCGCTCGCCACCATCGCGCTTGTCTCCAAGGAAATGGAGAAGGCGCTGGGTAACGATCCGAAATATGGTGAGGATGTGAAGCTGTTGCGCTCGCAGAGCGAGCGCTGCCGCGAGATCCTGAAGCGGCTGACCAGCCTGTCCTCCGAGGGCGAGGCGCATCTGTCGCGTCTGCCGCTGACCTCGCTGGTCGAGGAGGTGACGGCGCCGCACCGCGATTTCGGCATCTCGATCAAGCTTCGGCCGGGCGAGCGCGTCGGCCCCGAACCGGTGGGACGGCGCAACCCCGGCGTCATCTACGGCCTCGGCAATCTCGTCGAGAACGCGGTCGACTTCGCCCGCAACAGTGTGACGGTGCGCTGGAGCTGGGACGAGCTCGACGTCACCTTCTCGATCATCGACGACGGGCCGGGCTTTCCGCCCGAAATCATCGACCGCATCGGCGAGCCCTATATGTCGACGCGCCAGGGCAACGAGGCCGGCGGTGGCCTGGGTCTCGGGCTGTTCATCGCCAAGACCTTGCTCGAACGCTCCGGCGCCACGCTCGATTTCCGCAATTCGAGCGGACTGGGCGAAGGCGCGATCGTGCAGATATCGTGGCCGCGCACGGTCTTCCTCAACCCGGAATCGGTGGGGATCTCGATGTTCGACACCGCGTAAAAGCCTTGGCGGAGGCGGCAAAATTGGACAATGGCGTTCAGGAACTATATCTGCGTAAAATTAAGGCAGCAGGATTTTTTAAGATAATGACTGGCGAAGAAGCAATTGGCGCAATGGTTGAAGGCGAGGACACCTCGCTGCTCATCGTCGACGACGACAAGCCGTTCCTGACGCGGCTGGCCCGCGCCATGGAAACCAGGGGTTTCGTGGTCGAGACGGCCGAGAGCGTCGAGGAGGCGGTGGCCAAGGCGCGCGCCCACCCGCCGGCCTATGCGGTGGTCGACATGCGGCTTGGCGACGGCAACGGCCTCGACGTCGTCGCCGCCATCCGCGAGAAGCGCGACGATGCCCGCACCGTCATCCTCACCGGCTACGGCAACATCGCCACCGCGGTGACCGCGGTGAAGCTCGGCGCCATCGACTATCTGTCGAAGCCGGCTGACGCCGACGACGTGTTTGCAGCGCTCACCCGCACCGCCGGCGAGCGCGCCGCCCCCCCGGAAAACCCGATGTCGGCCGACCGGGTGCGCTGGGAACACATCCAGCGCGTCTACGAAATGTGCGACCGCAACGTGTCGGAAACCGCGCGCCGGCTCAACATGCATCGCCGCACGCTGCAGCGGATACTCGCCAAGCGCGCACCACGCTGAGGTTCACGCGCCGGCGGCGCCGGCCGCCAATTGCCGACCTCAGCGCTGCCCCACCTGCCTGCCGGCATCCTCTCCCCGTATAGAGACGGGGGAGAGGGGCGCTCTCATCGCCGGTTTCGCCAATCGCCGGCGTTGCAGGAGACGACGGCGAGGCTGAAGCTGCTGTCCAGCCGATAGATGGGTAACACTTTGAACCGGATACATAGGTGACACTTCTCTCCCCCTATGCGTCCGCCGCAGCGCCAAGCGGATTGGTTGGGGCGGCGCCAACGCTGGAAACAGTTGCGCTTGCCGTGCCATCGAGCTTTGCCCATCATCGGCAATAACGCCGCCGGAAAACCCGGCAACGGAGCACACATGCGCGACAAGCAGCCGAAATCCATCCTTCGCGAATTCCTCGACGGCGAGGCGGCGGGCGGCATCATCCTGATGGTTGCGGCAGCCCTTGCGCTGATCGTCGCCAATTCACCGCTGGCCGAAACCTATTTCGCCGCTCTCCACACCTATCTCGGCCCGCTCAGCCTCTCGCACTGGATCAATGACGGGCTGATGGCGGTGTTCTTCCTGCTGGTCGGCCTCGAGATCAAGCGCGAGATGCTCGACGGTCAGCTCTCGACCTGGCCGCGCCGCGTGCTGCCGGGCGTCGCTGCCGCCGGCGGCATGCTGGTTCCCGCGCTGGTCTATGTCGCCATCAACCGCAACAACGCCGCCGCGCTCTCCGGCTGGGCGATCCCGACCGCCACCGACATCGCCTTTGCGCTCGGCGTACTGTCGCTGCTCGGCAACCGCGTGCCGGCGTCGCTCAAGATCTTTCTCACCGCGCTCGCCATCATCGACGATCTCGGCGCCGTCATCATCATCGCCATCTTCTACACAAGCGGCCTGTCGCTGGCCTATCTCGGTGCGGCCTTCGCCGTCATCGCGGTGCTCATCGTGCTCAACCGCATGCGGGTGACGAGGCTGACGCCCTACCTCGTGCTCGGCGTCATGCTGTGGGTGCTGGTTCTGAAATCGGGCGTGCATGCCACGCTGGCCGGCGTCGCGCTGGCGCTGACCATCCCGCACCAGGTGTCTCCCGGCAGCGGCCACGATCTCGACCATTCGCCGCTGCACCGGCTTGAACACGGCCTGCACAAGATCGTGCCCTTCGTCATCATCCCGATCTTCGGCTTTGCCAATGCCGGCGTGTCGCTGGCTGGCCTGAGCGCCGCCGCTTTGGTCGAACCGCTGACGCTCGGAGTCGCCGCAGGCCTGGTGCTGGGCAAACTGGTCGGCGTCTTCGGCTCGTCGGCGCTTGCCATCCGTCTCGGCTTCGCCGACCTTCCGGTCAATGCCGGCTGGCTGCACATGATCGGCATTTCGCTGCTCTGCGGCATCGGCTTCACCATGAGCCTGTTCATCGGCCTGCTCGCCTTCGCCAACGACATGGCGCTGCAGGACGCCGTCAAGGTCGGCATCCTGGCGGGGTCCTTCGTTGCAGCGCTGCTGGGTGCCGCCGTGCTGCTGATGGCGCCGGCGGCAGGGGTGGAGGAGGTGGTGGAGTAGGTGTTCTTGGGTTCCTCGCCCCCGCAAAGCGGGGCGAGGAACTTGAGCTTCGTTACTCGCTCTCTCCCGCCAGCGCCGGCACCGCCACACCCGCCAGTTCCGCCGCCAGCAGCCGCGCCGCACCCGCCCGTGCGATGCGCAGCATCAGCGCCTTGCGCGTTGCCGCCGCCATCCGGTGCTCGGGCGCATCGCGCAGAATCTCGGCGCCGTAGCCGTCGGAGAGGATGAAGCCGCATTCCTCCGGAAAAATATCCGAGGGCACGCCGGGATGCGTGGCGAAGAAGAAGCGGTCGGAGTGCAACCGGTAATCAGGCCATTTGCGGTCGACGCGAAAATCCTCGATCGAGGATTTGATCTCGATGATCCAGATGTCGCCCTGCCTGGTCAGCGCCACAAGGTCGGCGCGCCGCCCGGTGGCCAGCGACAGTTCGGGCAGCACATGCATGCCCATTTGCATCAACAGCCTCTGCACGCCACGCCGCACCAGCATGGCGCGTTCCGACTGGCGGCCATCGATCAGCGGATTGAGGGGAATCGGTGAAATGATCGGCATGGCAGCAACCATGCCAGATTTTGTTCACGGTTTGAACCCTGTGTGACCATGGCGATCGTATGGTTGACAAACCCATAGGCGAATTTTCTCTCGCAATGATAAGAAGCACGGTCCTTGGCACGAGGGGAGACACCATGGGGTTTTTGGGATTCATCAACCGGCTTTTCCCCGCGACCGAAGAGTTGCGCCGGTACTCAGCGATCGCGGGTCCCTATTCATTCATGTTTCTGGTGAAGCGCATCCCAGCCGAAAACCGGAAATTCGTACGCTTCCGCCTCAGCCATATGGGAGCGGTCCAGGATAGTTGCACATTCAGCGTCGAGGAGTTCGGTTCCCTCGTTGATGCCGTCCTGAAGACAAAGGCAGAGCTAGATGACCCACTGCTCACGAGCGCTACCCAGCCGTAGGGGAATGGCGGCGATTATACGGTTGACAGAACTGAGGCTGCGACTTGATCCGAGCGCCTTCCGCGATCGCACCATATCTGTATCGGCGCGGTCTGGTATTGCTCCGGAACGCCCCTGCGTCCGCCGATCAACTTCCGTTCTTAGCTATAAGGCGGCCGGACTAAAGTCTTGCGCCGTGAACGCAAAGGTCTGATGTAACCGCTTTGGTTCCGTTCTTGTCCCTTGGACGTTCCCGTATTTTAGTCAGTCGAGATACTACCTATATGGCCGAAGCCGGCCTGTTCTCGAGTAGCGCAGCCCCCGCAATGTCATCCAAAATCGGGCAATCCGGCCGGTCGTCACCATGGCAGGCCTGGATCAGCGTCTGCAAGGTCGTGCGCATCGACTGCAGCTCGCGCACCTTTTCCTCGATGGCGCTCACATGGGCGGCGGCAATCTCGCGCACATCGTGGCTGGCGCGGCTGCGGTCCCGGTAGAGCGCCATCAGCTGCCGGCAATCGTCGATTGAAAAGCCGAGGTTGCGAGCGCGGCGCAGGAAGGCTAGCCGATGGATGTCGTCGCTGGAATAATCGCGGTAGCCATTGCCGGCGCGCCCCGGGGCGATCAGGCCGATCTCTTCATAGTAGCGGATGGTCTTGGCCGGCAGGCCGGACCGCGCCGCGGCATCGCCTACATTCATTGTTATTCCTCGATGTGGTTCCCTGATTCTAGGCTATCCGACAGGACCGACCATTGTTTTTCCTTCACAATCCCGTGAGTCCTGTTGCCGAAATGCCATAGTTGCCGGCTTACCGGCACGTAAGCTCCTGCATATAGGCATCGCGCGCTTGGCAAGCAAAGCAAATGCCAGCATGAATGATTTCAGGAAAAGCGGCCGTAACGTGTCGCGACATCTTGGTGGGGCATCGGACCATTTCATGCGCATGAAGTCATTTGCAATCGTCGCCGCACTTGCGTTGTCGGCCGCGATCTCGGGTTGCAGCACGATCGGCTCGCAGCTGTTCACCAACAACTACGGTTCGGTGAACGATGCAGGCTACCAACTGCCGCGCATCCCGATCGAGAGGGTGCCGCTGAAGTACCACCGGCAAGAGGTAAACTACGACACCTCGGAAAAGCCGGGCACCATCGTCGTCGATACTCAGAACAAGTTTCTCTACTTCGTCGAAGGCGACGGCCGGGCGATCCGCTACGGCATCGGCGTCGGCCGCGAAGGCTTCGAATGGCACGGGACCGCCCATATCGCGCTGAAGCGCGAATGGCCTACCTGGACGCCGCCGCGGCAGATGATCCAGCGCCAGCCGGAGCTCGCGAAGTTCGCGAGCGGCATGGAGCCGGGCTTGAAGAACCCGCTCGGCGCGCGCGCCATGTATCTGTTCAACAAGGGCGGCGACATGGGCTACCGCCTGCACGGCAGTCCGGAATGGAATTCGATCGGCAAGGCGATGTCGTCAGGCTGCATCCGGCTGATGAACCAGGACATCATCGACCTCTACGACCGCACGTCGGTCGGCGCCAAGGTCATCGTGATGTAGGACCTTGATCCGGAACCGAGGTCCACGAAAGCGAAAAGTGGAACCGGTTTTCGGGAAGATCATGGTCAAGATAGGCGTTACCCTTCGTACGCGGACCGTCTAGGCAACAACGGACGTCCAAAACAAAAAACCGGGCAATCTGGCCCGGTTTTTTGTTGCTCGCTCGAATGCGTGAAGGGGTCTTAGGAGACCTGCTCGACCTGCTGTACTTCCGGCACGAAGTGGCGGAGCAGGTTCTGGATGCCGTGCTTCAGCGTCGCCGTCGAGGACGGGCAGCCGGCGCAGGCGCCCTTCATGTGCAGGAACACGGTGCCGTTCTCGAAGCCGCGGAAGGTGATGTCGCCGCCATCCTGGGCAACCGCCGGGCGCACCCTGGTGTCGAGCAATTCCTTGATGGTGATGACCAGTTGCTCATCGGCCTTGTCGTAGAATTCGCCGGTCTGGCTGGTCTCGGCGGCGGGGCCGGCGTTGACCATGACGGGCGCGCCCGACATGAAATGCTCCATGATGGCGCCCAGGATCGCCGGCTTCAGGTGCTGCCAGTCCGGGCCGTCCTTGGTCACGGTGATGAAGTCATAGCCGAAGAAGACGCCGCTCACGCCGGGGATCTCGAACAGGCGGCCGGCCAGCGGCGAGGCGCTGGCTGCACTGTCGGCGTCGCGGAAATCGGCGGTGCCTTCGACAAGCACTTCCTTGCCGGGCAGGAACTTCAGCGTTGCCGGGTTCGGCGTCGATTCGGTCTGGATGAACATGGCCGTCTCCGTGCCCCAGTCGGGCAGCTAGTTTGGAATAGTTCTAAATAGGCTCAATCGGCTGTACATTCAAGCGAAACGCATCGCTCAAAATGGCTGGCTGGCGGAATGTTTTTGCTGGCTGGGAATGAATCCCGCGCGGGCTATAAATCTAGGATCGTGATGTTATCCGAACCGCTTCACACTTTCCCGCATCACTCTCTACGCGAGGCTGTCAATCTCCTCGTCAGACAGGTTCTGCGGCACCACTGTGACGGGAATAGGGAAGGCGGCGCCCTTGCCGGCAACAGCCCCGACCAGCGGCCCGGGTCCTTCCTTGCCGGCACCTGCCGCCAGCACCAGGATGGCGATGTCCTGGTCTTCCTCGATCAGCTTGTGGATCTCTTCGGTCGGCTTGCCTTCGCGCACCACCATCTCGGGCTCGATGCCGAGCTTCTGGCGCACCTTGTTGGCGTAGCCGTCGAGTGCCGCGCGCGCCGTGGCGTTGGCTTCCTCGCGCATGATCTTCTCGACGCCCAGCCAGTGCTGAAAGTCGTCCGGTGTGATGATGTAGAGCAGCACCAGCGTGCCGCTGGTGCTCTGCGCCCGCTTGGAGGCGTAGGCGACGGCGCGCTCGCACTCGGGCGTGTCGTCGATGATCGTCAGGAATTTCCTGCGATGGCCGGCTTCGCGACTGAGGCGTTTGGAGACCATGTCTATCTACTCGATGTTTCGGCCGCAATCTGCCACCGCGACAGACCGGCGGCAAGCCGCCGGCCTTGGGCCAGAATGGTGCGGTGCACTGACGGTAGGATCAGCCCTGCAACAGGCCGATAATGTCGCGTACCGTCTTCATGGTGGTCCCAGCCAGCGCGCCGGCGCGTTCGCCGCCGTCTCTCAGCACCGCGTCGACATAGGCGCGGTCTCCCTCGATACGGCGCATCTCGCCGGCGATCGGCGCCAGTTTTTCCACGGCAAGGTCGGCGAGCGCCGGCTTGAACACGGAAAACTGCTGGCCGCCGAATTCCTTCAGCACGTCCGCCTTCGACATCTCGGCCAGCCCGGCATAGATGCCGACCAGGTTTTCCGCTTCCGGGCGGCTTTCCAGGCCGTCGGCTTCGCTTGGCAACGCTTCCGGGTCGGTCTTGGCCTTGCGGATCTTCTTCGAGATGGTGTCGGCATCGTCGGTCAAATTGATGCGCGACAGGTCGGACGGGTCCGACTTCGACATTTTCTTCGAACCGTCGCGCAGGCTCATGATGCGCGCCGCCGGCCCGCCGATCACCGGTTCGGTTATCGGGAAGAACCCGTTTACCGTCTCTTCGCCAACCTGCATCTCGACGCCGACGCCAAGACTGGCGATGCGGCTCGAAAAATCATTATTGAACTTTTGCGCGATGTCGCGGGTCAGCTCCAGATGCTGCTTTTGGTCCTCGCCCACCGGCACATGGGTGGCGCGGTAGAGCAGGATGTCGGCGGCCATCAGCGAGGGATAGGCAAGCAGGCCCAGCGAGGCGTTCTCGCGGTCCTTGCCGGCCTTGTCCTTGAACTGCGTCATCTTGTTCATCCAGCCGATGCGCGCCACGCAATTGAAGATCCAGGCAAGCTCGGCATGCTGCATCACCCGCGACTGGTTGAAGACGATGTGCTTCTTCGGGTCGATGCCCGAGGCGAGGAAGGCGGCGGTGATCGAGCGGGTCTGGTCTGCGAGGTCATCATGGACGAGTTGTGCCGTCAGCGAATGCAGGTCGACGACGCAATAGATGCAGTCTGACGTGTCCTGAAGCGCAACGAATTTCTTGATGGCGCCGAGATAGTTGCCGAGATGCAGATTGCCGGTCGGCTGTACCCCGGAAAAGACGAGCTGTTTGAAGGCGGTCATGGGTTCCTCATGGCTTGTGGAGGGCCGTATTAAGCGTGTTTCCGAAAAGTTGCAGACCTTTCGGAGCCAATCACGCGGCTGGAAACCACGCGCGGCGAAAGTCTTGCGACGGCGCGCTTATGGACGAAGGGGCGGAGAGGATCAAGACCGGTGTTGCTGTTAGCTCGCCCGGACTATTCGTCCAGATCGGCGTTTGGCGCTGGCGCCGCTGCCTTGCCCGAGCCGCGTTTCACATTGCGCCGGATCATTCCGAAATCGGCGCCGCCGGTGGCGAAAGCCGTGACGAAGTAGAGCAGCGCCCCGCCGGCCACCAATGAGAGAAGCGTCACGGCCTTGATCACCAGTGGGGAGCCGGGGCCGAGCCTGACGGCCAGCCAGTGCTCGGCGAAATAGAGTGCTGTCGCCATCACCGCAGCCGACAGCACCAGGCGCGGAATGCGCTTCAGCAGCGGCGCGTCGCGGCCCCAATGGCCACGTCGGATCAGCACGGCAAGCAGCATCACAGCGTTGACCCAGCCGGCCACGGCCGAGGCCACCGCAATGCCGGGCGCGCCCATGCTCGGGAACAGCGTCAGTGCCGTGATCACGTTCACGCCGACCGAAATGGCGGCGAACATCATCGGCGTGCGCGTATCCTCGCGGGCGAAATAGCCGGGAGTGAAGGCCTTGATCAGCACGAAGGCCGGCAGGCCGAGGCCAAAGATCGCCAGGATCGCGGCCACGGTCGGCGTCGAGCCGTTGGCGGCGAAGGCGCCGCGCTCATAGACCAGCCGCACGATCGGCTCCGCCATTACCCAAAGGGCCGCCGCCGCCGGCAAGGTCATGAACAGGGTGAACTCGACCGAGCGGTTCTGCAGATTGGCTGCCTCGACCAGATTGCCCGATTTCAGCGCCCGCGACAGCTCCGGCAACAGCACGATGGCCACCGCGACGCCGACGACGCCGAGCGGCAGCTGGTAGATGCGGTCGGCGTAAGCAAGCGACGACACGGCGCTGTCCTGCGCCGACGCGATCGCCGTGCCGATCAGCTGGTTGATCTGGGTGATGCCGCCGGTGATCGCCGCCGGCAGCGCCAGGATCAGCAGGCGCTTGACGTTGGGCGTCATCTTCGGCCGGCGAAAACCGATGGCGATGCCGGCATTGCGCACCGCCACCCAGACAATGGCAAGCTGTACCAGCCCCGCCGCCAGCACGCCCCAGGACAGGCTGAAACCAACCTCACGGGCATCCATGCCGTGGTACCAGGCGTAGCCGAGCACGCTGATCAGGATGATGTTGAGGAATGCGGGCGCCACGGCAGCCGCGAAATAGCGGCGCAGCGAATTCAGCATGCCGGCCATCATGGCTGCGAGCGACATGCAGATGAGATACGGGAACATGATCGTCGCCAGCAGGACGGTCGTCTCGAATTTGCCCGGCGTGTCGGCAAAGCCCGGCGCCACGAGATAGCGCACGATCAGCGGCATCGCCAATTCCATGACGATGGTCAGCGCCAGAAGTGCGGTGAACAGGACGCCGAACACTTCCTCCGAAAAGCGCTTGGCGCCGTCGGTGCCGTGGGTCTCGATCTCCTTGGCAAACAGCGGCACGAAAGCGGCGTTGAAGGCGCCTTCTGCAAACAGCCGGCGAAACGTGTTGGGAAACTGAAAGGCGGCGTTGAAGGCGTCCGCCACCGGCCCGGTGCCGAGTGCGGCAGCCATCAGCATTTCGCGGCCAAAGCCAAGGGCGCGGCTCATCAGCGTGCCGGACGCAACCGTGGCGAATTTCTTGACGAGGCTCATGCGCGGGGAGATTGCCTGGATGGTTGGGACAAAGGGGATGATTGGGACAAAGGGGGTGATTGGGACAAAGTGATGGTCACTCGGCCGCCGCCTTGGCCTTGCCGCCGCGCTCCGGGACAACGCCTTCAAGTGCCGCGATCAGCCTTGTGTGGATGGCGGCGGTGCGCGCCGGATTGTCGATCTTCTGCCCCGTCAGGTCGGTGACATAGAAAGTGTCGATCACCTTCTCGCCGAAGGTGGTGATGTGGGCCGAGGCGATGTCGAGCGAGAGATCGGACAACGCACTGGTGATTTCCGACAACAGCCCAGGCCGGTCCAGTCCCTCGACCTCGATCACCGAAAACCGGTTCGACAGCGTGTTGCGGATTTCGGCGCGCGGCGGAATCTTGAACACCTTGGCGCCGCGCCGCGGCCGGGTGCGCTTCTCGATCATCTCCGGCAACCAGCTCTTGCCCGACAGCACGTCCTCGATCAGCCGGCCGACGCGCTCGGCGCGACGGCGCTCATCCTCGTCGCGGTCGAATTCCCGTGAGATCAGGATGATGTCCAGCGCGCGGCCGTCGGACGTGGTGAAGATCTGCGCGTCGACGATGTTGCCGCCGGCGCCGGCACAGGCGCCGGCAATGACCGAAAGCAGGCGCGGATGATCCTGCGCCAGCACGGTGATCTCGGTCACCGCCTCGAATTGGTGGGTCCTGACCACGGTGGCGAGCTTCTTGCCTGCCGCGTCGGCTTCGCGAATGAATTCGGCATGGCGCAGCTGATCGGGGAGGTCGACCGTCAGCAGATAGTTCTCGTAATGCAGGCCGACATAGCGCTTGCGGGCCTTGTCCGGCCAATCGGCCAGCGCCTCGGCCAGCCGCTCGCGCGCCGCCGCCGTCCGCTTGGCGCGCGACACTTCCGAGAAGCCGCCGGTCAAAAGCAGTTCGGTCTCGTAGTAGAGCGTGCGCAGGAGCTGGCCCTTCCAGCCGTTCCACACGCCCGGCCCGACACCCCTGATGTCGCAGACGGTCAGGATCAACAGCATTTTCAGCCGCTCGACCGATTGCACGATCGAGGCGAAATCCTCGATCGTCTTGCGGTCGTTGAGGTCGCGCGTCTGCGCCGTCATCGACATCACCAGATGGTTCTCGACCAGCCAGGCGACGGTCTCGGTGTCGGCCGCCGACAGCCCCATATGCGGGCAGATGCGGCGTGCGATCCGGGCGCCGGCCTCTGAGTGATCCTCCGGCCGGCCCTTGGCGATGTCGTGCAGCAGCACCGCGACATAGAGTGCCTCGCGGCTCTTCTCTAGCCCCGGCATCAGCGTGTGCGAGAGCGGATGCACCTTTTCGCCGTCGCCGCGCTCGATCTCGGCCAAGACGCCGATGCAGCGGATCAGGTGCTCGTCCACCGTATAGTGGTGGTACATCGAGAACTGCATCATGGCGACTATTCTGCCGAAATCGGGGATCAGCCTGCCGAGCAGGCCGGCCTCGTTCATGCGCCGCAAATTAAGCTCGGCATTGCGGTCCGAGGTCAGGATGTCGAGGAACAGCCGGTTGGCCTCCTCGTCGCGCCGCAGCGACTTGTTGACCAGACCGAGCGAGCGGGTGAGCAGCTTCAGCGCATCGGGATGGAACTCCAGCCCGTGCTTGTCGGCGAACCAGAACAGCCTGAGCAGATTGACCGGGTCGCGCTCGAACACGCTGTCGTCGGCGACGTTGATGCGGTGATTGTCGACAATGAAGTCCGACGTGCCTGCCAGCTTGCGCTTGCGGCGCTGGAAGGTGAGGAAGATGCGGTTGAAGCCGGGCACATGCTTGGCCTGCTCTTCCTCGAGCGCGGCGCAGAAGATGCGGGTGAGGTCGCCGACATCCTTGGCGACGAGGAAGTAGTGCTTCATGAAGCGCTCGACCGCCGACAGACCGGGATGCGTGGTGTAGCCCAGCCGTTCGGCGATCTCGCGCTGGATATCGAAATGCAGCCGTTCCTCTGGCTTGCCGGTGAGGAAATGCATGTGGCAGCGCACCGCCCACAGGAAATCCTCGGCCTTGAGGAATTCCCGGTATTCGGCCTCGGTGAACACAGCCTTGTCGACCAGTTCCTCGCCTGTGCGCACGCGATAGAAGTATTTGGCGATCCAGAACAGCGTCTGCAAATCGCGCAGGCCTCCCTTGCCGTCCTTGACGTTGGGCTCGACCAGATAGCGGCTTTCGCCGGCCTTGGCATGGCGATCGTCGCGTTCGGCGAGCTTGGCCTGCACATATTCCGGTCCGGTGGTGCGCACCACTTCATGGTCGAAGCGAGCGAGCAATTCGTCGAAGAGCTTCTGTTCGCCCCACAGGAACCGCGCTTCCAGGATCGTGGTGCGGATGGTGATATCGCTGCGCGACAGCCTGAGACACTCGTCGATGTTGCGGGTGGCGTGGCCAACCTTCAACCCGAGGTCCCACAGCATATAGAGCATACATTCGACGATCTGTTCGCCCCACGGCGTCTGCTTGTAGGGCAGCAGGAACAACAGGTCGATGTCGGAGCCCGGCGCCAGCGTGCCGCGGCCATAGCCGCCGACGGCAACGACCGCCATGCGCTCTGCGGTCGAGGGGCTTTTCACCCGGTAGACGTGGGTCGCGGCGAACTCGTAGAGGGCGCGGATGATCTCGTCCATCAGATGCGACAGCCGGGCGGCGCATGCCGTGCCGCTGCCATCGTCCATCAGCATGCGCTCGGCAACCTTGCGGCCCTCGGTCAGCCGATCCTTCAGCAGCCGGAGCGCGCCGACGCGCGCGCCGGGCTCGGCGCCGCTGGCCGCCGAGATCAGCGCCGTCATGTCGCGGCGCAAAGCCTCGCTGTCGATCAGCGCGTCGAGCTTGAGGGACATTTTTGCCATGGATTGCCGGTGGGCCTCGCCTTTGCGCGGCGTCTATAGCGCGTTTTCACGGCGCTGTGTATGGGGCGGACGGACGCGTCGGCCGCGATACCAGAAAGGGATGATCATCTCGCGCCGGAGCCGGAAGAGATCGGCGATCTGCCGCGTCAACCGCCTGGCCTCGATCCTTACCTTGGCGGTGATTGGCTTCTGGCGCTGTTTGCCTATCCCGCTTGCCACCCATTCCTCTGTTCGCTCCTGCTTCAGCAGGCTTGGCAATCTCACCGGACTGTCGCCGAGGAATTGTGCCTGCAGGCACAATGCCGGGACGAGTTGGTAAATGACCTTGTCGGACGAGGTCGCAAAACGCGGATTGAAGATGAGGTGATCGACGGGAATGCTGATCTCCTTCGTTGCCGCAAGAAGGTCCTGCGCGGCCTGTCTGGACAGGATGTATCCCGCCGTACCGATATGGAGCCCGTGCAGTCTGCTCGCAGAAAAACCGTGGCCGCAGGCGACTTGCTTGCGTGAAATTACGGTCCGGTTGAAGAACGTTTCCAACTTGACGATGTCCGCATCGGCGGGAATCCAGCCCGCATCGGCAAGCAAAGCACCGGCTTTGTCCGGGAAAACGACATCGTCCTCGAAAATCGCCGCGTAAGCATCCTCACCTGTCGCGATCATCGACCAACACTGTTGGTGGCTGAGCAGGCAGGCAATCTCGGCGTCGGCCAGACGCAAATGCTTCTTGCCCTGCGGCATTTCGGCCAGATCCGGCCGATCTCGCGCATCGATGGCGGCGACCCGCTCGAAGGCGGTGCCGATGCGCGCGAACTCCGCCGTTACATGGGCGAGGCGATCGCGGGACCGATCGAGATTGATAATCAGGCATTTCATTTGGGTGGGATCGATGCAGTGGGACGCGCGTCCATAGCATGGGAACAAAGTCGCGTAAGCGATTTTCCCTTTGATGTGCGCGATGACGGCCATGATCGAAAAGTCGAAATCGCCCCTTGACCTTCCAGTTACTGGAAGCACTACCTCCTCACCCAGACAGATATAAGGCATTTTTCGATGGCGCATTCCGAGCATCACCACCACGCGGCCGATGGCAGCTGTTGTGCGGCAAAGGCTGCTGAGCCGGCCGCCGAAGCCGTGGTGCGCGATCCGGTGTGCGGCATGAGCGTCGATCCGGCCGCGGGCAAGCCGACGGCCGAGCATGGCGGCCGTCTCTTTCACTTCTGCAGCGAGGGTTGCCGTACGAAATTCGTCGCCGGGCCCGAAAAATACCTGACCGCCACCGACCCCGTCTGTGGCATGAGTGTCGACCGCGCTACCGCCAGGCATTTTTTCCGCCACGAAGGCCAGGGTTTCTATTTCTGCTCGGCCGGCTGCCGGGCGAAGTTCGAGGCCGAGCCGCAAAACTATCTCGGCGATAGGCCGACGCCGTCGCCAGTGCCGAAAGGCACGCAATACACCTGCCCGATGCACCCCGAAGTGATAAGAGACAAGCCCGGCTCCTGCCCGATCTGCGGCATGGCGCTTGAGCCGATGGGCGTTCCCACTGGCGATGAGGGCCCGAACCCCGAACTGGTAGACTTCACCAGACGGTTCTGGGTCAGCGCGGTGCTGTCCCTGCCGCTGCTGATCGTTGCCATGGCGCCGATGCTCGGCCTGACGTTCCAGGCGTTTGTCGACGGGCGAACGATGGTCTGGCTGGAATTGGCGCTGGCCAGCCCCGTCGTGCTGTGGGCGGCCTTCCCGTTCTTCCACCGAGGCTGGGAGTCGCTGGTCAACCGCAGCCCCAATATGTGGACGCTGATTTCGCTCGGTGTCGGCGCTGCCTATCTCTACAGCGTGGCGGCCACTCTGTTCCCGGACATTTTTCCACACCAGTTCCGCGGTCATGGCGGCACAGTGCCGGTCTATTTCGAGGCAGCCGCCGTCATCGTCGCGCTGGTATTCCTCGGTCAGGTGCTCGAATTGCGGGCGCGCGAAAAGACCGGCTCGGCCATCCGTGCGCTGCTCGACCTGGCGCCGAAGACGGCACGGCTGATCGGGGAGGACGGCTCCGACACCGACGTGCCGCTCGTTGCGGTCAAGACCGGCGACCACCTACGCCTCCGTCCGGGCGACGCCGTGCCGGTCGACGGCACTGTAACGGAAGGCCGTTCCTCCATCGACGAATCGATGATCTCGGGCGAGCCGCTGCCGGTCGAAAAAACGAAAGGCGATGCCTTGACCGGCGGCACGCTCAACAAGAACGGTTCGCTGATCATGCGCGCCGAAAAGGTCGGCTCCGAAACGACGCTTTCGCGCATCGTCGAGCTGGTCGCAAAGGCGCAGCGTTCGCGCGCGCCGATTCAAGGTTTAGCCGATCGCGTCTCCTTCTACTTCGTGCCGGCCGTCGTGCTGGTCGCGCTCATGGCCTTTGCCGCCTGGGCGATCTTCGGTCCCGAACCCAGCTTGATCTTTGCCATCGTCTCGGCGGTCTCGGTGCTGATCATCGCCTGCCCCTGCGCGCTCGGCCTGGCGACGCCGATGTCGATCATGACTGCCACCGGGCGCGGGGCGCACGCGGGCGTGCTGATCAAGGACGCGGCCGCGCTCGAGCGCTTCGCTTCGGTCGACACGTTGATCGTCGACAAGACCGGCACCTTGACCGAAGGCAAGCCTCGCTTGACCGATGTCGTCGCTGCCGAAGGCCTGTCTGAGAATGAATTGCTGGCGCTCGCCGCCGGCCTGGAAAAAGGCTCGGAGCATCCGCTGGCCGAGGCCATTGTCGGCGGCGCCGGCGAACGCGGCCTGACGCTCGTTGAGGCCGGCGGCTTCGACGCCGTCACCGGCAAGGGCGTATCCGGCACGGTGTCTGGCAGGAAGGTTTCGCTCGGCAACGCAGCCATGATGGCCGATGTCGGCATCGACACCGCTTCCCTGTCGGCCAGGGCCGAGGCGCTGCAGGCAGAAGGCAAGACGGCGATGTTCGTTGCGGTGGACAAAAAACTGGCCGGCATTGTCGCGGTCGCCGATCCGGTCAAGGCAACGACAGCCGAGGCGATCAGGGCGCTGCACGACAGAGGCTTGCGGATCATCATGGCGACCGGCGACAATGAATGCACGGCGCGCGCCATCGCCAAAAGCCTTGGCATTGACGAGGTGCGCGCCGGCCTGCTGCCGGAACAAAAGGCAGCCCTTGTCGAGGAGTTGCGTGCGAAAGGTGCCGGCGTAGCCATGGCCGGCGACGGCGTCAACGATGCGCCGGCCCTGGCCAGCGCCGATGTCGGCATCGCCATGGGCACCGGCGCCGATGTCGCTGTCGAGAGCGCCGGCATTACGCTGGTCAAGGGCGATCTCAACGGCATCGTCAGGGCCCGAACGCTCGCCCAGGGGACGATCCGCAACATCCGCCAGAATCTGTTTTTCGCCTTCCTCTACAATGTGCTTGGCGTGCCGGTTGCCGCCGGCGTGCTCTATCCGCTCACCGGCACGCTTTTGTCGCCGATGCTGGCGGCGGCGGCCATGAGCCTGTCTTCGGTTTCGGTCATCGCCAACGCATTGCGGCTGCGGACGTTGAAACTCTGAGCAAAGCCCCCAGATACGAATATCAATCAACAGGAGATCATGGATGACCTTGGCTAAGAAGATCGTGCTTTTGATGATGGCGGCGGGAATGCTGCTTGCCGTTTTCCTCGAAAGCGTCCCGGCGCAATCCGAAGAGATGAAACACGACATGGGCGCGATGGGCGCGCAAGGTCCTTCGACCGACGGCTACAAGGCGGCGATGGACAAGATGCACACCGACATGATGATCGAATATTCCGGCAATGCCGATGTCGATTTCGTGCGCGGCATGATCCCGCATCATCGGGGCGCGATCGACATGGCCAAGGTGGAACTCGCCAATGGCAAGGATCCCGAAATCCGCAAGCTGGCCGAAGATGTCATCGCCGCGCAGGAAGCCGAGATCGCCAAGATGCAGGCCTGGCTCGCCGCCCATCCGGCGAAGTAAGGCAGCAACGGCCATGCCGGAGAGATTCATTCTGGATTTCTCTCCGTGCTTGTGATGCCATTCGCATCGATTACACGGCGCCAGGAGCCCACATGCCATCGACGATAAGAGCCACCACACTGCCTTCGGGCGAGGCCGTCCAGGTGCTGGGACAGGGCACATGGAAGATGGGCGAGGATTCCCGCCGCCGCGCCGGCGAGGTCAATGCCCTGAAGCTCGGGCTGGACCTCGGCATCACGTTGATCGACACCGCTGAAATGTATGCCAGCGGCGGCGCCGAGGAGGTGGTAGCGGAAGCCATTGCCGGGCGCCGCGACGAACTCTTTCTTGTCTCCAAGGTATTGCCGTCCAATGCCTCGCGCGCCGGCGTGGCGCGGGCCTGCGAAAACAGCTTGAAGCGCCTGCGCACCGACCGCATCGATCTCTATCTCCTGCACTGGCCGGGCAGTGTGCCTCTATCTGAAACCGTCGAGGCTTTCGAGGCGCTGAAGGAGGCCGGCAAGATACGCCACTGGGGTGTCAGCAATTTCGACACCGACGAAATGGAGGAGCTGACCGGCCTGTCGTCTGGCAATCATGTCCAGACCAACCAGGTGCTCTACAATCTGTCGCGGCGCGGCCCCGAATTCGATCTCGCACCGTGGAGCCGGCAGCGCGGCATCCCGCTGATGGCCTATTCGCCGGTCGAGCAGGGCGCGCTGGCGCGCAATTCCAGGCTGGAAACCATCGCCGCCCGCCACAACGCCACGGCAGCACAGATCGCGCTTGCCTGGGTGATGGCGCAGCCCGGTGTCATCGCCATCCCGAAGGCGAGCAGCCAGGAGCATGTCCGCCAGAATGTTGCCGCGCTCGACATCGAGCTGACGGCCGAAGACCTCGCCGAACTCGACCGCGCCTTTCCACCGCCGACGCGCAAGCGCGGGCTGGAGATGATCTAGATTGGAACGGGTTTCGACCGGGTATCATCATACGGCGTATAGAGTCGGAGCCATGACGGTCACGTCGCTGCGCGACGGTTACGTCGACATGCCAATCAGGCGGCTGCGCCAGCCCGGAGACCGGACATTCGGTGACAACCTGCCCTCGCATGTACCGCTCGTCGACGGTGCGCTCAGGCTGTCGGTCAACGCCTTCGCCATCGATGACGGCGACGACATCACGCTGATCGACACAGGGGCTTCGAACGCCTGGCACCCGACAATGGGGCACCTGCCCGAGGCGCTGCGCGAGGCGAAGATCGCCACCGACCGGATTCGGACTGTTGCTTTCACCCACACCCATCTCGACCATATACACGGGCTCATCCTTGCCGATGGTGGCGACGGCTTCCCGCAGCTCTCTCGCCTGCTTGTCCCGCGCGCTGAGCTCGGCATGTTTCGCGACGTGGCGAGGCTGGAATGCTTCCACGATCGCGCCCAGCCTCTCGATGCTGGACAGCGCGTCAGCGCTGACATCGATACGATCGGCTCCGCTGGCCATGAAGCCGGCCACACTTGCTTTCGCGTTGTGAGCGCAGGCGAAACACTGTTGATCTGGGGCGACATCGTACATGTGCCGTCGCTTCAATTCGCTCGACCCGAGATCACGTGGGAATTCGACGCAGACCAGCAGCAGGCGAGGGCAAGCCGGTTGCAAATGCTGGCGCTTGCGGCCAACAACGACTGCTACGTCGCCGGCGCGCATCTTGATTCGCCCGGCGTCGGCCGGGTTTTTCGAACCGAGACGGCTTTCCGCTTCGAGCCCTTGTAGCACTCTAGCCGAGCGCCGCCCGCGCCCGTCGCAACGCGCGCGAAAACACTGCGGTGTCGTCGAAGGCGCGCGCCAGCGTGAGCGCGCCCTGGATGACGCCGACCGTCTCTTCGGCGAGTTCATCCGCCTTGGCCGGGTCGTGTCCGGCGCGCGTCAGCGCTTCGGCAAGATGCGCCACCCAGCGGCCGAAGTAGCTTTTGATCGCGATGGCGAAGAGGTCGCGGGATTCGTCCAGCGCGAAGGCGCCGATCAGGCATACCCGGCGTCCCGAGCGGAAATAGCTGTCGGTCGCTTCGAACATCCGGTCGATGCCCGTGCGAGGGTCGGCCCTGTCCTGCAACGGCACGAAGACATTCTCCTCGAACCAGCCATCTATATGGGCAATGACAGCCGCCGCCATCTCTTCCTTGCCGCCGGGGAAGAAGTGGTAAAGGCTGCCTTTGCCTAGGCCGGTCGCCGCACCGATCCGCGCCAGGCTCGCCCCTTCATAGCCGTGTTCGCGGAAAACCTCGCCGATGATGGAGAGCAAATCGGCGCGATCGGGCGCGACCCTGCGCATGCGCTAGTTTTTCCGCTTGAGCATGATCTTTGCCGAAAACCGCGACACAGCTCTAGGGATCATATTCTAAAGTCCGAGTTCGGACAGGCCGGGATGGTCGTCCGGCCGGCGGCCGAGCGGCCAGTGATATTTGCGCTCACCCTCAGCGATCGGCAGGTCGTTGATGCTGGCGACGCGCCTACGCATCAGTCCATCCGCGTCAAATTCCCAATTCTCGTTGCCGTAGGAGCGGAACCAGTGGCCGCTGTCGTCGCGCCATTCATAGGCAAAGCGCACCGCGATGCGGTTGTCGTTCCAGGTCCAGACCTCCTTGATCAGCCGGTAGTCCAGCTCGCGCGCCCATTTGCGCGTGAGGAAGGAGACGATCTCATTTCTGCCCGAGACGAACTCGGCGCGGTTGCGCCAGGTGCTGTCTTGCGTATAGGCGAGCGAAACCCGTTCGGGATCGCGGCTGTTCCAGGCGTCTTCGGCCATGCGCGCCTTCTGCGCGGCGGTCTCGGCGGTGAAGGGCGGCAGCGGCGGACGGCTCATGTCATTCTCCCATCGGCAAAGGCGATGGCGAGCATTGTACCAATCGGTACAATTGGTCAAGGCTGAAATCGGACTAGGTTTTTCCCGCCAGCCCCTTCAGCCGGTAGAGCGCTTCCAGCGCCTCGCGCGGCGTCATCTCGTCTGGATTGATCTCACCCAGCGCTGCGCCCAATGCGTCGCTCTCCGCAGGCTTTGCCGCTTCCCGCTTCATTGCCACCGAAAACAGCGGCAGATCGTCGACCAGTCGGTTGGCCTTGCCGGAGACATCGCCTTCCTCGAGCTGATGCAGCACCTCTTTGGCGCGGCCGACCACCGCTTCCGGCAGACCGGCAAGGCGAGCGACCTGAACGCCATAGGAGCGATCGGCGGCACCCTTGCCGACCTCGTGCAGGAAGACGACGTCGCCTTCCCACTCCTTGACCCGCATCGTGACATTGTGCAGTCGCGGCAGCTTGCCGGAGAGTGCCGTCATTTCGTGGAAATGAGTGGCGAAGATCGCCCGGCAGCGGTTCTTCTCGTGCAGATACTCGACCGCCGCCCAGGCGATCGACAGGCCATCGAAGGTGGCGGTGCCGCGGCCGATTTCGTCCAGGATCACCAGCGCCCGCTCACCGGCCTGGTTGAGGATCGCGGCCGTCTCTACCATCTCGACCATGAAGGTGGAGCGGCCACGCGCCAGATCGTCCGAGGCGCCGACGCGCGAGAACAGCCTGTCGACGACGCCGATATGGGCCGATGTCGCCGGCACGAAGGAGCCGGTCTGGGCAAGGATGGCGATCAGTGCGTTTTGCCGCAGGAAGGTCGACTTACCGCCCATATTCGGACCGGTGAGCAGCCAGATGGCGCCGGCCTTGGCACCGTCTTGCGGCGACAGATCGCAATCATTGGCGACGAACGGCCCTTCGCCCGAACGGCGAAGCGCCTGTTCGACCACCGGATGGCGTCCGCCCGAGATGTCGAAGGCGAGGCTGGAATCGACCAGCGGCCGGCACCAGGCTTCGCTCTCCGACAACAGCGCGAGCGCCGCCGACACGTCGAGTACGGCGAGCGCATCGGCGCCGGCGCGGATCTTCTGCGCCTCGCCGACCGCCTCAGCCGTCAGCGTATCGAAAGCGGCAAGCTCGATGCTCAGCGCCCGGTCAGCGGCATTGGCGATTTTGGTCTCGAGTTCGGCAAGTTCCGTCGTGGTGAAACGCATGGCATTGGCCATGGTCTGGCGGTGGATGAAGCGTGCCTTGGCGCCATCGCTGCCGGTCATGATCGAATGATGGTTGGCGGTCACCTCGATGTAATAGCCCAGCACATTGTTGTGGCGGATCTTCAGCGAGCGGATGCCAGTCTCCTCGATCAGCGAGCGCTCCAGCCCGGCGATCACCTTGCGAGACTCATCGCGCAGCGCCCGCATCTCGTCGAGCTCGGCATGGTAGCCGCCGCGCACGAAGCCGCCGTCGCGCCTCAGCAGCGGCAGTTCCTCGCCAAGAGCCTGGGTCAGATGCCCGGCCAGCGCGCGCGGCAGCGCCTTTATCGCGGCAAGTGCCGCTGTCAGCTCCGCGGGCAGGACGGCCGTTCCGAACAGTTCGGCAATGGTGGCCGCCGCTTCGAAGCCGGCACGCAGCGCGCCGAGATCGCGCGGGCCGCCGCGGTTGAGCGCCAGCCGCGACAGCGCCCGCGGCATGTCGGCGACGCTCTTCAGGCCTGACCGCACAGCCTGGCAGAGCCGCGTCTCGGTGCGGAAGAACGATACCGAATCAAGCCGGGCAGCAATCGCCGCCGGATCGGTTAGCGGCGCCATCAGCCGGTCGGCGAGCAGCCTGGCGCCGCCGCCGGTGACCGTGCGGTCTATAGCCTTGAACAGCGAGCCGTCGCGGCTGCCCGACAGCGTGCGCAACAGT
Source organism: Mesorhizobium sp. M0514 (assembly GCF_040321145.1). Taxonomy (NCBI): domain Bacteria; kingdom Pseudomonadati; phylum Pseudomonadota; class Alphaproteobacteria; order Hyphomicrobiales; family Phyllobacteriaceae; genus Mesorhizobium; species Mesorhizobium sp. M0514. Next base: position 5,930 of record NZ_JAMYQZ010000053.1, on the reverse strand, counting down.
TCCAGATTGCCGCGTGTCGCAGGATCGATGAACAGCGTCGAGCCCTGCTCCTCGCGTTCGGGACGCGACAAAGGCGGCCGCTCGGCCTTCTGCGTCTTTTCGACATAGGCGATGGCGCCCGAGATCGCCGACAATTCGGCGCGCGAGAAGGCACCGAAACTGTCCGGCGTCGCCACTTCGAAGAAGCGCGCGATCCGCCCCGCTGCCGAAGCCGAATCGAAAAGCGACGGCGGCTGCGGGCTGGCGACGCGGCCGATGAAGTCGAACGCCGGCTTCAGCTCGGGATCGTAAAACACCGGCTCGGCGACGATCAGCTCGCGCGGGTCGACGCGGAAGACATCGGCCAGCAGGCGGTCGGCCGTGGTTTCGGCGACGCGGAAGACGCCGGTCGAGATCTCGATCCAGGCCAGGGCGAAGGCGTCACCGCTGTTGCCGCCCTTCACCCGCCCTAGCGCCATCAGGAAGCTCGATTCCGACGGCGCCAGCAATTTATCCTCGGTGATGGTGCCTGGCGTCACCAGGCGCACCACGTCACGGCGTACGACCGATTTGCCGCCGCGCTTCCTGGCTTCCGCCGGGTCCTCGATCTGCTCGCAGACGGCAACGCGAAAACCTTGGCCGATCAGCTTTTGCAGATAGTCGTCGGCCGCATGCACCGGCACGCCGCACATCGGAATGTCGTTACCCTGGTGCTTGCCGCGCTTGGTCAGGACGATGCCCAGCGCCTTGCTCGCCTTTTCGGCGTCGTCGAAGAACAGCTCGTAGAAATCGCCCATGCGGTAGAACAGCAGAGAATCCGGGTTCGCCGCCTTGATCTCGATATATTGCTCCATCATCGGCGTGACGCTGCCGACGGGCGCAGGCGGTGTCACCTCGGGGGCGTCGGTTTCTGCTGAAGTGTGCATGTTCATGCCCGCACGCTAGCAGATGTGGGTGCGGGGTTTAATGCCGGCGGCCCGAAAAGCAGGGGACGACCGGCCTCGACGGCGGCTTGTGCTCCCTCTACGCCGGGTGAAGCCGTTGGTTGCTTCGGGCGCCAACCAGACCCTATGATCGCCATGGCGGGGATAAGCGGCATGGATCAGGACAAACAGGAGGCGTTCGAAGAGCTGGTCGGTCCGGCTGGATCGGCGCTTGAGCGCCTGCTGCTGTTGGCGGCGCGGCGCGTCCACCGCACCAAAAGCAAGCTTAGGGGGACAGTGCGCAAGCGCGTCCCCTTCCTCCTGCCGACACGGGGACCGCTGTCCGATCTCGATAGCGGCATCGAGATGTCGCTGCATGTGCTCAGCCGCGACCCGCTGGTGCTCTATGTCCCGATTGGCGGAGCCCGTCCGCTCTATCCGCTGGCGGCCCTTGGCCGGCGCCTGGCGGGACGGCGCGTCACCTTCCTGACGATGCAGACCTGGACCATGGAGCGGCCGGCTGTCATCGCCCGGATGGGTCGCGATCTCGCCTGGTATGCCGGCCGGTTTCCGCTGCACGAAATCATCTTCCTGTGCAACACCGAGGAAGAGCGCCGTCTCGTCGCGGCTGCGGGCGGCAATGCCATCTTCTCCAACCACAATCTGATGGTGTCGGAGGATATATTCCGGCAGCTGCCGGACGTGCCGGTCGAATTCGACGCGGTCTACAATGGCCGCATCTCGCCGATCAAACGCCATCACCTGGCCTTCGACATAGAGCGGCTGGCCCACATCACCTATTCGATCGGCGAATTGCCGCCGGTTGCCGCCCGCGCCTTTGTTCGGCGACTGCAGGCGCGTTCGCCGCTCCACCAGATCGCCAATCCGCTCGTCGACGGCTGGCCGGGCAAGCTGACGGCGCAACAGGTCAACCACGTCTACAACCAGGCCGCCGTCGGGCTGTGCCTGTCGGCCGTGGAAGGAGCGATGTACTCCTCGATGGAATATCTGATGGCCGGCCTGCCGATCGTCAGTACGCCGAGCCTTGGCGGTCGCGACGTCTATTTCGATCCGGATTATTGCATCGTCGCCGATCCGGAACCGGCTGCCATTCGCCGCGCCGTCGAGACGCTGCGAGATCGTGCCATACCGCGTCAGCACATCCGCCGCCGCACGCTGGAGAAGGTTCACGCCCAGCGCATCGAACTCATGGCGTTCCTGACTGCATTGCTGCAGCGCAAGGGAAGCCGTGCGCCACCCATCGAGACGTGGCCTTTCCCCGGCACAGACGGCATGATGCGGCGGGGAACGGTGCGCGAAATCGCTGCTTTCGTCAGCGAGCCAGAGCCGACGTGACGCCGTTCGACTTCGGGAGATTCGCTGCGGGCGTGAAGATCGCTTGGCGACTTACAGCGGTGGCGTGTAGCCTTGATCCAGAAGTTTCAAAAACACGCACCCGTCTTAAGGGGGCGACACCGGCGAGGAAATCAAAAGCATCATGGCCAAGAAAACCGAAAATAGCGGCCCCTCCGTCAGCGCCGAGGAGGCGCTGGAATTCCACGCCATGGGCCGCCCCGGCAAGCTGGAGATCGTCGCCACCAAGCCGATGGCGACGCAGCGCGATCTGAGCCTCGCCTATTCGCCGGGTGTCGCGGTTCCTGTGCTGGCCATTGCCGAAGACCCCAGCCGCGCTTTCGACTACACGACGCGCGGCAACATGGTCGCCGTCATCTCCAACGGCACCGCCATTCTCGGTCTCGGCAATCTCGGCGCGTTGGCCTCCAAGCCGGTGATGGAAGGCAAGGCGGTGCTGTTCAAGCGCTTCGCCGATGTCGATTCCATCGACCTCGAGGTCGACACCGAGGATGCCGACGAATTCATCAACTGCGTGCGCTTTCTCGGGCCGTCCTTCGGCGGCATCAACCTGGAAGACATCAAGGCGCCGGAATGCTTCATCATCGAGCAGCGGCTGCGCGAACTGATGGACATCCCGGTCTTCCATGACGACCAGCACGGCACCGCCATCATCTCGGCCGCCGGGCTGATCAACGCGCTGGAGATCACCGGCCGCGACATGAAGACCACGAAAATGGTCTGCAACGGCGCCGGCGCCGCCGGCATTGCCTGCATCGAACTGATGAAGGCCATGGGTTTCGCCCCGGAAAACATCATCTTGTGCGACACCAAGGGTGTCGTCTACCAGGGCCGCACCGAAGGCATGAACCAGTGGAAGTCGGCGCATGCGGTCAAGACCGCCACGCGCAGCCTGGCCGAGGCGCTGGATGGCGCCGACGTCTTCCTCGGCCTGTCGGCCAAGGGCGCATTGACCACCAAGATGGTGCAATCGATGACCAAGAACCCGATCATCTTCGCCATGGCCAATCCCGACCCGGAGATCACGCCGGAGGAAGTGGCCGAAATCCGCACCGACGCCATCATGGCCACCGGGCGTTCCGACTACCCCAACCAGGTCAACAATGTGCTAGGCTTCCCCTACATCTTCCGCGGTGCGCTGGATGTCAGGGCCACCACCATCAATGACGACATGAAGATCGCCGCAGCGAGAGCGCTGGCCGACCTGGCGCGCAAGGACGTGCCCGACGATGTCGCCGCCGCCTATCAGGGCAACCGGCCGAAATTCGGCCCGAACTACATCATCCCGGTGCCGTTCGATCCGCGCCTGATCTCGGCCATCCCGCTCGCTGTGGCCAAGGCGGCGATGGAGTCAGGCGTCGCCCGCAAGCCGATCCTCGACCTCGACCGCTACGCGCAGGAACTGTCGGCCCGCCGCGACCCGATCGCCTCGACCTTGCAGCGCATCTACGACCGCGTCCGCCGCCAGCCCAAGCGCATCGTCTTTGCCGAGGGCGAGGAAGAACAGGTGATGCGCGCCGCCGTCTCCTATGTGAACCAGAAGCTCGGCACCGCGATCCTGCTCGGCCGCGACGATGTCATCAAGGAAAACGCCAGGCACGCCGGCATCGACCTCAACAAGCAAGGCATCGAGATCATCAATGCCAGGCTGTCGCGCCGCAACGGCATCTATACCGATTATCTCTACGAGCGCATGCAGCGCAAAGGCTTCCTGTTCCGCGACTGCCAGCGGCTGATCAACAACGACCGCAACCATTTCGCCGCCTGCATGGTGGCGCTGGGCGATGCCGACGGCATCGTCACCGGCGTCACCCGCAACTATTCCACGGCGCTCGACGATATCCGCCGCGTCATCGACGCCAAGCCCGGACACCGCGTCATCGGCGTCTCCATCGTGCTCGCGCGGGGCAAAACAGTCCTCGTCGCCGATACCGCCGTGCACGACATGCCCAATGCCGAGCAGATCGCCGATATCGCCGAGGAGGCCGCGGGCTTCGCCCGCCGCATGGGCTACGAGCCGCGGCTCGCCATGCTTGCCTATTCGACCTTCGGCCACCCGCAGGGCGAACGTTCCGAGCGGGTGCAGGAAGCGGTGCGTATCCTGGACAAACGCCGGGTCGATTTCGAATATGACGGCGAAATGGCCGCCGACGTCGCGCTCAATGCCCGCGCCATGGCGCAATATCCGTTCATCCGGCTGACCGGCCCTGCCAATGTGCTGATCATGCCGGCGTTCCACTCGGCCTCGATCTCGACCAAGATGCTGCAGGAACTCGGCGGCTCCACCGTCATCGGCCCGCTGCTGGTCGGCTTGAACAAACCGGTCCAGATCGTCTCGCTCAACGCCAAGGATTCGGACATCGTCAACATGGCTGCGATCGCGGCCTATAGCGCGGGAGCCTGATTGGCGGCAAAATAGCCAACCCATAAGAGATTGATAATATTCGGCTGCTATAGGGAACGTTCTCGCCCCCTATGGCCTTATGGCATTGGCGGCGCGCTCAGACCGCCAAAACGGGGGTGCGGCCATGAAGCATGACACGGCATCTGTGGTCGGCCAGGGGGTCTATCACGACGAGCGCCTGGATGCGCTGCTCAGCATCACCGGCCGCATGGACGGTTATCTCTACCGTTGCCGCAACGATGCGTCCTACACCATGCTCTACATCAGCGACGGCATTTTCACCGTCAGCGGTTATCGGCCGAGCGACTTCATTCAAAATGCCGTGCGCGACTATGTCTCGGCCATCCACCCGGATGATCTCGCTGCCGTCTATGCCGCCGTCGATACCGCGCTCGAGGCGCGCTGCAACTGGAACGTCGACTACCGCATCGTGCCGCAGGTCGGCGAGCCGCTCTGGGTCCGCGAGATCGGCGGCGGCGTCTGGGACGAGGCAGGCGAACTCGAATTCCTCGAAGGTTTCGTCGTCGACATCAGCGACCGCAAGGTCGTCGAGGATCTCAACGCCGAGCTGCTGCTCGAACTCAAGGCCGCCAATGAGGAACTCTCCGTACAAAAGCGCGAGATCGAGCTGGCCAAGCAGCACAGCGACCACTCGGCCAACCACGATGCATTGACCGGCCTGCCCAACCGGCGCGCCTTTCACAACGAGCTGAGGTCGGTGATCGACCGCTGCGACAGCACCGGCCAGGCGGCCGGCCTGCTGTTCATCGACCTCGATAGGTTCAAGAAGGTCAACGACACGCTCGGCCACGAGGCCGGCGACGCGCTGCTGCAGGAGGTGGCGGGTCAGCTTCGCACCATCCTGCGCAGCGCTGATTTCGTGGCGCGGCTCGGTGGAGACGAGTTCGCATTCCTGTTTTCAGGAGAGGCTAGCCGGGCCCGACAGAAGGCCGTGGGCGTCGCCGAACGTATCCTGGAAAAGCTGCGGATCAAGGTGCCGACGCCGAATGGTGCCATCCATGTTGGTTGCACCGATGGCGTCGCCATCTACCCGGCGGAAGCGTCCGATTCGGAGGCGCTGATAACGCTCGCCGACCGACTGATGTACATCGGCAAAAAGAGCGGCCGCAACCGGCTGGTCACCGCCGGGGCTTTGGAACCCGGGCCTACGTCCGACGACCTTCGCCGCACCGCCTGAGCGGAGCGCCGGACAGCCTCAACCGGCGGGCACCCCTCATCTGGCTCGGCGC
>NZ_JAMYQZ010000052.1:0-43756 GCF_040321145.1 Mesorhizobium sp. M0514 | reverse complement strand
TCTTCACCCTCCCCCTTGAGGGGAGGGTCGCGCAGCAAATGCCGCAAGGCGGCTTTTGCGAAGCGGGGTGGGGGGTCTCGTAGGGCGCACCCCCACCCCGTCTCGCAATAGCCGCTTCGCTCCGACTGCGAGCCGACCCTCCCCACAAGGGGAGGGTAAAAAGGTGCTACATCCTCGTCCGTTCCGCCTTGGGATCGTACATCGGCTTCAGCGATGCTTCCGCCGCAAAACGCTCGCCGGCGATCTCGATCTCGTAGGACGAGGCCAGCACATCCGCCTCGCTCTCGCCCTGGCAGGGCACATAGCCCAGTCCGATCGCGCCGCCGAGATGGTGGCCGTAATTCCCCGATGTGATCGGGCCGACGATCTTGCCGTCGCGCAGGATCGCCTCGTTGTGGAAGAGCAGGGGTTCAGGGTCTTTCAAACGGAACTGCACCAGCCGGCGCGACAGGCCGGCTTCTTTTCTCTTCAGCACCGCATCGCGGCCGATGAACTCGCCCTTGGCGGTTTTGACCGCAAAGCCGAGGCCGGCCTCCAGCACATTGTCCTCGTCGGTGATGTCGTGGCCGAAATGCCGAAACGCCTTTTCGATGCGACAGGAATCGAGCGTATGCAGGCCGCAAAGTTGCAGGCCGACATCCGCGCCCGCCTCATCGATCGCCTCGAAGACATGGGCCGCCTGGTCGGTCGAGACATAAAGTTCCCAGCCGAGTTCGCCGACATAGGTGACGCGGTGCGCGCGGGCGAGGCCCATGCCGATCTCGATCTCCTGGAAGGTGCCGAACGGATTGTTCTCATTGGAAAAATCATTAGGGCTGACCTTCTGGATCAGTTTTCGCGCATCTGGACCCATCAGGCAGAGCACCGCCTCGGCAGCGGTGACATCGGTGATGACTACGAATTCATCGCCGACATGCCGGCGCAGCCAGGCGAGGTCGCGTTGCAGCGTCGCGCCCGGCACGACGAGGAAGTAGGCGGTCTCAGATAGCCGCGATACCGTCAGATCGCTCTCGATGCCGCCGCGCTGGTTGAGCATCTGGGTGTAGACGATCTTGCCGGGCGCCCCATCCATGTCGTTGGCGCAGAGCCTTTGCAGGAAGGCGCAGGCGTCGCGGCCTTCGACACGGATCTTGCCGAACGAGGTCATGTCGAACAGGGCGACCTTGTTGCGGACCGCCAGATGTTCCTCGCGCTGGTTGTCGAACCAGTTCTGCCGCTTCCAGGAATAGCGATATTCGCGCTCCTGTCCCTCGCGGGCGAACCAGTTGGCGCGCTCCCAGCCGGCGACTTCGCCGAACACGGCGCCGCGCGCCTTCAGCTGTTCGTGCAGGGGCGAGCGCCTGACATTCCTGGACGTTGCCATCTGCCGGTAGGGGAAATGGTCGGCATAGAGCAGGCCGAGTGTTTCGGAGACACGCTCCTTGAGATACCTACGGTTCTTCTGGAATGGCTGGGCGCGGCGGATGTCGACTTCCCAGAGGTCGAAGGGCGCTTCGCCGTCATTGATCCACTGCGCCAGCGCCATGCCGGCGCCGCCGGACGAGACGATGCCGATGGAATTGTAGCCGGTCGCCATCCAGTAGCCACGGAGTTCCGGGGCCTCGCCGAGATAGTAGCGGTCGTCGGGGGTAAAGCTTTCGGGGCCGTTGAAGAAGGTGTGAATGCCGGCGGTTGCCAGCATCGGCATGCGGTTGACGCCCATCTCGAGGATCGGCTCGAAATGCTCCATGTCCTCCGGCAACTGGTCGAAGCAGAAATCCTCGCTTATGCCGTCCATGCCCCAGGGCTTGGCCACCGGCTCGAAAGCGCCGAGCATCATCTTGCCGGCGTCTTCCTTGTAGTAGGCGCACTCATCCGGCACGCGCAGCACCGGCAGCCGGCCAAGGCCGGGGATCGGCTCGGTGACGAGATAAAAATGCTCGCAGGCATGCAGCGGGATGGTGACGCCGTTCTGGGCGCCGAGTTCGCGCGCCCACATGCCGGCGCAGTTGACGACGATGTCGGCCTCGATCGTGCCCTGGTCGTCGCCTTGCGCCCACGACACGCCGGTGACGCGACCGGCCTTGGTGTGGACCTTGGTGACCTTCACATTCTCGACGACTGTGGCGCCGCGCTGGCGGGCGCCCTTGGCCAGCGCCATGGCGATGTTGGCCGGATCGCACTGGCCGTCGAGCGGCAGATGCACGGCGCCGACCACATCGGACACGTTGAGATGCGGGTACATCTCCTTGACTTCACCAGGCGAAATCTCGCGCACATCGACATCGAAGGCGCGGGCGAGCGAGGCCTGCCGGTAAATCTCGTGCTTGCGCTCCTCGGTCAGCGCCACGGTGATCGAGCCGACCTGGCGCATGCCGGTGCCGACTTCGGTTTCGGCTTCCAGCTTGACGTAGAGGTCGGCCGAATATTTCGCCAGCCGCGTCATGTTCTGCGAGCCGCGCAGCTGGCCGATCAGGCCGGCGGCGTGCCAGGTCGTACCCGAGGTCAGCTGCTTGCGTTCGAGCAGCACGATGTCGGTCCAGCCGAGCTTGGCCAGGTGGTAGGCGACCGAACAGCCGGAGACACCGCCGCCGATAATAACCGCGCGGGCCTTGGTGGGAATGCTTCTGGTCATGCGGCCTCGCGGCGATAGCCGGATGCGAAGCGGCGCAGGCGTTTTGCGGCTTCCTGAAGCACCGGCTCCGGTTGGCAGAGGCTGATGCGGATGTGGCCGGCAGCGGCCTTGCCGAAGCTGGAACCCGGCATGACGCCGACACTCTCCTGGTCGAGAAAGGCCCAGGCGAATTTCTCGTCGTCGGGCTCGACGGCGGAGATGTCGAGCATGACATACATGCCGCCCTCCGAGCCGTGCACGCTGATATTGTTCATGCCGCGCACGGCGTCGAGCAGGACGGTGCGGCGCGCCGCATAGCGTTCGGCGATCTCTTTCACGCCATAGCGGTTCTCCAGCGCCTCGGCGCAGGCGATCGAGATGAAGGCCGGCAGGCCGTAGGTCGTCACCAGATTGAGATTGGTCAACAGCGTGATCATCTGCGTCGGGCCGGTCAGCCAGCCCATGCGCCAGCCGGTCATGCCGTGGCTCTTGGACATCGAATTGATGACCAGCGTGCGCTCGGCCATGCCGGGCAGGCCGCGCGGCGAGATGTGCTCGCCGCCGCCGAGCGTCCAGTAGACCTCGTCCGACAGCAGCCAGAGATCGTGCTCGCGGCAGATCTCGGCCAGCTCTTCCAGACGCTCACGCGAATAGACGGCGCCGGTCGGGTTGTTCGGCGTGTTGATCAAAATGGCGCGCGTGTTGGGCTTGAGCGCCGCGCGGATCATCTCGGCGTGCGGCTGGAAACCGTCTTCGGCCGGTGTCTCGACGACGGTGAAGCTGGCGCCGGCGGCGCTGAACGTGTTGGGATAAGTCGCGTAGTAGGGCGCCACCACGATGGCGTGGTCGCCCTGGTCGAGAACGGCCTGCACGGCAGCGTAAAGGGCGGCCTGACCGCCCGGCGTGGCGATCACCTGGTCGGGGCTCGTCTCGACCCCGGTGCAGGCGGTCGAGGCCGCCGCCATCGCCCTGCGAAGGCGCGGAACGCCGGACAGCGGGGTGTAGTGATGGTTGCTGCCGCGAACCGCCGTCACGCAGGCTTCGATCGTCTGGCTCGGCGTATCGAAATCATGGTCGCCGACCGACAGCATGATGATGTCCTGTCCGGCCTCCTTGCGGGCCCAGGCCTCGGTGTGGACCTCCCAGCCATCCTTGCCCGAAGGCACGATGCCGGAAATGCGCGATGAGGGTCTGGGCATCAGGATACTCCCGAGATTTCGTGGCCGGCCTGTTCCAGCTGGTCGCGCAACGCGGCGATGTGGGCAGGGCCGACTTCGCAGCAGCCGCCGACGATGGTGGCGCCAGCGGCGACCCAGCCGAGCGCCTGGTCGGCATAAGCATCCGGATCAAGGTCGTGGCGTGCGTGCAGCACTTCGACCGTTCCGCCATGCTTGAGCGCTTCGACAGAGGTGAAGCCATTGGCATAGGCGCCGACCGGGCCGCCGAGGGCAATCAATTCGGGCAGTGCCGCGGCGATAGCTTCTGGCCGGCAGCAATTCACCAGGCGCGCTGCAACCGTCAGGCCGTCGAGGGCGTCCGCCGCTGCCGCTATTGTTTCGCCGCTGCGCAGCCGCGGCGCGCCGTGATCGGCGAGCGTCCAAGACACCCAGACAGGTTTGCCGCTTTCCGACGCAGCGGTAACGGCCGCACGGCCTTCCTCGGCTGAGGCCATGGTCTCGCACAGGAACAGGTCGACGCCATCGGCCTGCTCGGCGACGATGCGGCGATAGATGTCCAGCGTCTCCTCGAACGATATGGTCAGCGCCGGCGCATAGCTGCCGAACAGCGGTGACAGGCAGCCGGCGATCGCTGCATCGCCTGCCTCGTCGCGTGCCTGTCTTGCCAATTCGATGCCGCGCTTTTGCAAGGGCTTGAAGAGGTCTTCTGCTCCTTCCCGCGCGAGCCGCTCCGGCGTTGCCGAATAGGTGTTGATGGTGATGACGCGAGCGCCGGCCCGGATGAATTCGGCATGCAGGTCACGCACCAGATCCGGCTCGTCGATCAGCACCCTGGCCGACCAGAGCGGCGTCGGCTCGGAGCTGCTGCGGCGGACCAGTTCCTGGCCCACGCCGCCATCGGTGAGAATGACTTTCTTCATGCTCTCAGTCTTTCGTTTTTCGGATCCCACAGCGGCTCGTCTTTCTGCACGACTGCCTTGAAACGATCGCCAAAAATTTCAATCTCGATCGCGGTATCGGGTTCAGCCAGGTCGGCGCGCAGCATGCCGAGCGCGATCGATTTACCGATGCGATGACCCCAGCCGCCCGATGTCGTCTCGCCGACGATCTTGCCGTCATGCCAGAGCGTCGACACGGACGGCGCGTCGCAATCGCCTGGGTTTTCGACCACCAGCGTGACGAAGCGCTTCTTCACGCCTTGCTGCTTTTCGTTCTGCAGGGCTGCCTTGCCGCGGAAGTCGGGCTTGTCCCATTTGACGAAGCGCTCGAGCCCGCCCTGCAGGACCGTATAGTCGGTCGACAGGTCGCCCTTCCAGGTCCGGTAGCCCTTTTCGAGGCGCAGCGAATCCAGCGCATACATGCCGAACGGTTTCAGACCGTGTTTTTGTCCCGCCGCCCAGATGGCGTCGAAGATGGCGGCGGTGTCTCCCACCTTGGTGTGGATTTCCCAGCCGAGTTCGCCGGCGAAGGATACCCGCACCAGCTTCGCCCAGCGGCCGGCGATGGTGGTTTCCTGATGCGTCAGCCAGGGCAGCGAGAGATCCGCGCCACAGACCTCGGCCAGGATCTTGCGCGAATTGGGACCGGCGAGAATTTGCGTCGAATAGTCTTCGGTCCTGTCGGTGAGGGTGAAAGCTGCGTCCTTCGGCAGGCGCGACTTCAGCCATTCGAAATCGTGCCACTGCGCTACCGCCGCGGTGATCAGCGTCATCTGCTCTTCGCCATGGCGCACCACCGACATCTCGGTGACGATGCGGCCCTTGTCGTCGGCGAAATAGGCGAGGCCGATTCGGCCGGGCTTGGGCACCAGACCGGTGACCTGCAGTGCCAGCCATTCGGCTGCGCCAGGACCTTCGAGGTTGAAGCGCGAGAAGCCGGGCAGGTCGAGAATGCAGGCGGCGTCGCGCACCGCCAAGCATTCTTCGCGCACGCGGTGCTGCCACGGCCCGTCGCGGCGGAAGGTGAGTGTTGCTTCTTCCGACGTGTCGTCACCGGGTTGCGCATACCAGGTGGCACGCTCCCAGCCATTATAGGCGTCGAACTGGGCGCCGAGCGCCTTGATGCGATCGTGGATCGGCGACAGCTTGCGGTCGCGCCCGGCCGGCCAGGCATGGCGCGGGAACTGGATGGCGTATTCGTTGCCGTAGATCTCCATGCCCTTGGCGACGCTATAGTCGGGGGCGGCCGCAAAGCTGGTGAAACGGCGCGGATCGCAAGACCACATGTCCCATTCGGTCTGGCCCTCGGTGATCCACTCGGCCAGCACCTTGCCGGCGCCGCCGCCCTGGGCGATGCCGAAGGTGAAGACACAGGCCTCGAACGCGTTGGGAACGCCGGGCATCGGACCGATCAGCGGATTGCCGTCCGGCGCGTAAGGGATCGGCCCGTTGATCACCTTGGACAGGCCGGCAGTGCCCAGGATCGGCACGCGGGCTACGGCATCGGCAAGGTAGTGCTCGAGACGGTCGAGATCGTCGGGGAAGAGCTGGAAGGAAAAGTCCTCCGGCATCGGGTCGTTGTGGGTTGCCCAATGCGCGCGGCAATTGCGCTCATAGGGACCGAGATTCATGCCGTTCTTTTCCTGGCGCAGATAGTAGGAGGTGTCGACGTCGCGCAGCAGCGGCAGCTTCTTGCCCTGCTCCTTCGACCACGCCACCAGTTCGGGGATTTCCTCGAACAAGATGTACTGATGGCTCATCACCATCATCGGGACGTCGCGGCCGAACATTTTGCCGACTTCCGCGGCTCGGTAGCCGGCGGCGTTGACGACGATCTCGCAACGGATCTCGCCTTGCGGGGTGACAACCACCCATTCGTCGTTCTCACGGCGCACGCCCGTGGTTGGGCAGAAGCGGATGATCTTTGCCCCCATGTCGCGCGCACCCTTGGCAAGTGCCTGCGTCAGCTGCGCGGGGTCGATGTCGCCGTCGTTTGGATCATAGAGCGCGCCTTTCAATTCATGCGTCTCGATGAAGGGATAGCGGCGCTTGATCTCGTCGGGGCCGACGATGTCGATGTCCATGCCCTGGTAGCGGCCCATGCCCTTGGCGCGCTGGAACTCCTGCATGCGCTCCTTGGTGTGGGCGAGGCGGAGCGAGCCGGTAACGTGGTAGTTCATGGGATAGTCGACCACGTCGGCGAGACCGCGATAAAGCTCGGTCGAATAGCGCTGCATGTTCATCAGCGACCAGGACGACGAGAAGGTCGGCACGTTGCCGGCGGCATGCCAGGTCGAGCCCGATGTCAGCTCGTTCTTTTCGAGCAGCACGCAATCGGTCCAGCCCGCCTTGCAAAGGTGGTAGAGCGAGGAGGTGCCGACGACACCGCCTCCGATGATCACCACGCGTGCCGTGGTCGGCAAACCGGCCATATTCTTCTCCCAAACCTGAAGCCCGCTGCGCTTCTATCTTTTTGCTTGATGCATGTCGTTTCCCAAACCGCTGCACACTTTGGGCGACATGCATTCAATAAACAGGCGGCGAAACCACCCAGATGACCACGGCCGGCTCGCTGCCGGGATTGCGCCAGCGGTACGGTTTGCGCTCGAAGCGGAAGGAATCGCCTTCGACAAGACGGTGCCAGACGCCGGCGATCTCGATCTCGAAAATGCCAGAGGCGATGTAGCCGGCTTCCTCGGTCGGCCGCAGCTGCTCGCTCTTCATCTCGGCGCCCGGCGCGAAGATCGAACGCACCATCTCGAAACTGCCGCCGAGATCGGGCGACAGAAGCTCCTCCACCAGGCCGGATTCGCTTGTGCCAAGCGTGCGCCGGCTGCCGGCGCGCACTACAACGCCGCGCTCCTTTTCGATCGGCACGTCGTGGCTGAAGAACAGGCTGAGCGGCACGCCGAATAAATCGGCGAAGGCCCTGAGGTCGCCGAGCGAAGGAATCGACAGGCCGCGCTCGACCTGGCTGACCCAGCCGACAGAGCGGCCAAGCTTCAGCGCGATCTCAGCCAGCGTCAGACCACGCGCCTTGCGCAGCGCACGGATGTCGCTCGCCAGCAGGCGCTCGTCAGGTCCCTGCAATGTTTTGGGAATAGCTGGGGCCAAAACGCTCACTTGATGAAAATCTGAAAATGAATTTCATGAGAGCTCATGTCCGTGAAAAAATCAAGCGGATTTTCATGGGCACACAAGATTTGCTTGCGCCATTTTGGCGGTTCATGCAAAGGCTCTGGCACGAGCGGCGGGTGTGGGAATGCGGGTCGGCGACCAAGGATTGAAATCTGCGCAAGGTCTTCTCCGATAGCCGGTTCGGCTTTCGAAGTGTGCGCAAAGGGACGGCCCATGCTGGAAAAAAACGGCCTGGCAGCGCATAACGCGGCTGTTGTCGACGAGGCGATCATCTCGCGCCGTTCAGTGCGCGCCTTCCTGCCCGACATGGTCGATGACGAGACGATCCGAGCCATTCTTGGCGTCGCCGCGCGCGCGCCTTCGGGCACCAATATGCAGCCCTGGCGGGTCTATGTCGTCAAGGGCGAGGTCAAGCAGCAGATCACCGATGCCATCCTGAATTCCGGTATCCGCGCCGAAAAGGCCGATTGGGACGAGTATCGCTATTACCCCACCCAGTTCTTCGAGCCGTATCTCACCCGCCGCCGCGCCAACGGTTTCGGGCTCTACGGGGCACTCGGCATCGGTCGCCGCGAGGTCGACAAGATGCGCGCCCAGCACGACCGCAACTTCGTCTTCTTCGACGCGCCGGTCGGCATGATCTTCACCATAGACCGGCGGCTGAACCAAGGCTCGTGGATCGACTACGGAATGTTCCTGCAGAACATCATGGTGGCGGCGCGAGGCAGGGGCCTGCACACCTGCCCGCAGGCCGCCTTCGCGCCCTATCACCGGCAGATCCGGCCGGTGCTCAACATTCCCGACGAGGAGATCGTCGTCTGCGGCATGGCGCTAGGCCTCGAGGACACCTCCAAGCCCGAAAACGACTTCCGCACCGACCGCGTGCCGCTGGAAGAGTGGGTGACGTTCAGCGAATAGGGCTCGGCTAACGGCGCCTTATTCCACGTTCATCTGCGCGCCATGGCCGCTGACATGGGCGCCGTCCTGCGGTGTCAGTCTGAGATAGGCGATCAGCGCGCACAGCGTGATGACGCCCTCGACCACGAACAGGATGCGGAAATCGTTGGTCACCGCCGGCCCGCCGCCAGCCAGGAACGACAACAGCGCCGCCGCCAGGCCGACGCTGATCGCCACCCCCAACTGCCACAGTATGTAGTAGAGTGCGCTGAAGCGGGCGAGCTGGTCGGGCGCGATGTCGGAATAGGCGAGGTTGCCGGTCGAAGCCCACTGCGCCGAGCGCAGAACGCCGAAGGCGAAGATATAGGCTAGCACAATCCAGACCGGCGTGGTCGCCTCAATCAAGGCGAAGCCCGCTACCATGGCAGCAACGATCGGCGTGTTGACGACCAGTACGCGGCGAAAGCCGAAACGGTTGAGCAGGCGCGGCATGAAGACACGCATGATCAGCGAGCCGATTGCGGCAACGAAAGTCAGCGATCCCGCCTGCACCGCGCTCATGCCGAAGCCGAGCTGGAACATCAGCGGCAAAAGGAAAACGACCGAGCTCAGGCCGATCGTGTCCAGCCCACCACCGGTGAGGAAGGAGATGCGAAAGGTGCGGATGTGCAGGAGTTTCAGGTCAAGCAAAGGGTTGCGGGCGCGCAGGCAGTGGAAGGAGGCAAGCGTCAGGATGACGATCGCCAGCGTCAGCTCGGCCGCGATCATGCTGCCGGCGGCGTCTTTGGCCGCAAGCGAATCCATGCCGAAGACCAGCAGGACCATGCCGCTGCCGACCAGCAGGAAGCCCGGAAAATCGAACTGCGTGCGCACCGGTTTGGTAACGGTCGGAAACAGCGAGGCGGCAAGCACGGCCGCCGCCAGCGCGAACGGCACGTTGATGAAGAAGATCCAGCGCCAGGAGATATAAGTCGTCAGCGCGCCGCCGACGAGCGGGCCGACCAGCGGTCCGGACTGGCCGGCAAGCGAAATATACATGTTGATCTTCAGCGTGCGGCTGCGCGGGAAGGTCGACAGGATGACGACCTGGCCGAGCGTCCCCATCAAGGCGCCGCCGAAGCCTTGCAGCGCGCGGGCGCCGACCAGCGTCCAGATGTCGTTGGACAGGCCGCACAGCGCCGATGACGCGGCGAACACCAGCAAGGCGAAGCAGTAGACGCTGCGCAAGCCGAAGCGGTCGGCCGCCCAGCCGCCGAGCGGCATCGAGATGATCAGGCTGGCGACATAGACGGTGATCAACAGGCCGAGCTGGCTCGGCGGCCGGCCGAGGCTGTCGCTGATACCGGGCAGGGCGGTGACCACGACATTCTGGTCGAGGCTGGTCATGAACACGCCGCAGGCGACCGTCAGCGGTAGCAGGAGCAAGGCTCTGGCCGACACATCGGCGCGATCCGTGGCGCCGGCGGATAGTTCTGCGGTCATGGGGATGTTCGAACCAAACGAGGATGCCGACTCTAAAGAAGGGGTTTCCAGACCCCCTTTGGACCGGTTGGGCGGCCACGTTTATCCATCATGGGCGTCTAGCGCGGGATTCTCTAGCGGCAGAGCCGGCTGGCCTTGATGCCAGTGGCGGAAGGCGGCACGGCTACTGCACCTCGTAGCCGACTTCCTCGCTGGCATGGCAGAGCGCCTTCCAGAACGAGCGGGCGAAGGAGCGGAAGACATAGGTATCGAACTGGTCGGCGCCGGTGCGTTGGATCTGCGCAAAGACGTCGTGATGGGTGGTCGAACGGCCGGCGCCTATGGGGAAGGCAGGTAGGGCGAAGTCGATGGCGAAGAATTTCGCCAGCACCCATTCGGCCTTAGGGCCGGCGATGCGGATAGCGGTGCGGCCATGCGACAGGTCGGTGATCGTGCCGATTGCCGGGGTTACGTCCCCGGCAAAACTCGCCGCCAGGCCCTCGGCATCGTCGACGACGGTGAATTTTCCAGGCGCGAAACCGAACACGGCCTTGCCGTCCTTGGCAACGCCGCCGCCGGCGCCATCGGGCAAATCGAGGCCGGTGACCTTGCGGATCGCTTCGATCAGCTGCTTTTCCGCGCCCGGCCATGCGGCCAGCTGCAGAATCGAGCCTGGCCTGATTTCGGTCAGAATGACATCGACGCCATGCTCGAAGTTGCCGTGCGAACCCGGATGGAACACCGGCTCGAGCGGCGAGAGCCGCTCGGGTGGCTGGCGTTCACGTGATTGGCGCTCAGCCATGCATGCGGCTCCCGTCCGGGTCGTAGAAATGGTTGGAGACGATTTCGACCGGCCCGAACCGCTTGCGCAGCGGATCGGAGACGAATGCCCGGGTGCCATGGCGCGCCTTGCCGCCCTCGACCAAAGCCAGCGCGATGTGCTTGCCCAGCGCCGGCGAGTAGCAGCAGGCGGTGATATGGCCGATGGAGTCGTGCGGATTGGCTTCGTCCAGTTCCTCGACGAGGTGGGCTCCGCCATTGAACGGCCGATTGTCGAGCGAGACCAGGCCGACCAGCTGCAGCCGCTCGGGCGCGATCAGGCCTTCGCGGTCCATCATCGCCGAGCCGATGAACGGCTTCTTCTTCGACAGCATCCAGTCGAGATGCAGGTCGCGCGCCGTGGTGCGGCCGTCGATCTCCGCGCCGGTGACATGGCCCTTTTCGATGCGCATCGTGCCCAACGCCTCCAGCCCGTAGGTGACCAGGCCGAACGGCTTGCCGGCTTCGACAAGGGCTTGCCAGACATGGGTGCCGTAGCCGGCGCCGCAATAGACCTCGAAGGCCATTTCTCCGGAGAAGGACAGCCGGCAAATCATCACCGGCACGCCTGATATCTCGCCGCGCACGATGCCCATGAAGGGCAGGGCAGTGTTGTCGACGGCGGTGCCGGTGACACAGGCGGCGAGGATGGCCCGCGCCTTCGGCCCGCCGATGGCCGCGCCCGCCCATTCGTCGGTTACCGAGGTGACATGCACTTTGAGCTCCGGCCAGATGACGTCGAGGAAATATTCCAGATGCTGCATCACCTTGCCGGCGTTGGCCGTGGTGGTCGTCATCAGGAAATCCTGTTCGCCAAGCCGCCAGGTGGTGCCGTCGTCGAAGGCCAGCCCATCCTCGCGCAGCATCAGGCCGTAGCGGGCCTTGCCGACGGGGAGGGTAGAAAACATGTTGGTGTAGACGCGGTCGAGGAATTCACCGGCATCCGGTCCCTGCACGGCGATCTTGCCCAGCGTCGAGACGTCGACAATGCCGGCACTTTCGCGCGTCGCCCTGGCTTCACGGACATAGGCCTGTTCGACCGTCTCGCCGGCAAGGCCGTAGATCATTGGCCGATACCAGAGCCCGGCGGAATACATGGTCGCACCATTGGCGAGGTGCCAGTCATGCATCGGCGTCAGCCGCTCCGGCTTCAGATCGCCGAAACGCTCGGCCGCGAGCGAGCCAATCGACACCGCGGAGTAGGGAGGGCGGAAGCGGGTTGTGCCGACTTCGGGGATCGGCTTGCCCAACGCCTCGGCCATGATGGCGAGACCCGGAACGTTGGAGTTCTTGCCCTGGTCGGTCGCCATGCCGAGCGTGGTGTAGCGCTTCAGGTGCTCGACCGAGACAAAACCCTCGCGATGCGCCAGCCGCACGTCCTCGGCGGTGACATCATGCTGGAAGTCGACGAAGCTTTTGCCTTTCGCCTTGATCTCGAACACCGGGGCCGGATCTGGGTTTCCCGGGGCTACTTCGACATCCGGCAAGGCTGCCGGCGCAGCCGCTCCGCCCGCTGCCGACAGGCCGGCTGCGCGGCCCTCAGTGATCGCTTCGATGGTCGAGAAGCTTCCGTTGAAAGCACCCGCACCAATCCATTGCTGATTTGGCCAGTGCTGTTGCGTTTGCTTTGGCGGCAGGAAGGCCTGGCGGGCAGGATTCCACTCGGCTCTCGCGCCAGCCTGGCTGGCGAGGTGGATGGTCGGCGACCAGCCGCCCGACATCAGCAGGCAATTGGCATGGATGCTGCGGGCATCACCGCTGAGCGTGCCCGAGTTCATGTCGAAGCGCTGCACCTTGAGGCCGGAGAGCGCCTTGCCGCCCTCGGTGGCGACCACGGCATGGCCGGAGAGGATTTCGGCTTCGGCCTCGGTGGCGAGGCTGCGCATCTCGGCCGAAAGCTCGGGGCGCACGTCGATGATGGCGACAATAGCCGCGCCCGCCTTCCTCAGCGCCAGCGCCGAGCGATAGGCGCTGTCATTGTTGGTGAACAGCGCGACCCTGTCGCCGGGCAGCACGCCATAATCACTAACATAGCGCTCGGCGGCATGCGCCAGCATGACGCCCGGCCGGTCATTGCCGGGGAACACAAGCGGCCGCTCGAAAGAGCCGGTGGCCAGCACCACCGTTTTGGCGCGGATCGCCCAGTAGCGATGGCGAGGCTCGCCCTTGCCGGGCGTCTCCTTATGGTCGGTGACGCGCTCGAGTGCCGCCAGCGTGTTGCCGTCGTAATAGCCCCACACCGTGGTGCGCGGCAGCAGGCGGACCGTGTCATGGCCTTCGAGTTGGCTGACGGTGCGCGCCGCCCAGTCGGCGGCCGGCGCGCCGTCGATGGCCTCGCCGGACCAGTTGGCCGAGCCGCCGAAACGCGGCTCGAGTTCGGCCAGGATGACCCGCGCGCCCTGGTCGGCAGCGGCCTTGGCGGCCGACAGGCCGGCCGGGCCGGAGCCGACCACCAGCACGTCGCAAAACGCGTTCATGCGCTCGTAGCGCGAGGTGTCGGCGGCAATACCGGCGCGGCCCAGGCCGGCGGCGCGGCGGATGAAATGCTCGCAGAACATCCAGAAGCGGGTGCCTTTCAAGGGGCCGAAGACAGGGCCCATGAAGGTCTTGTAGTAGAAGCCGGCGGCCAGGATCTTGCCGCCGAGCTGGTTGACGGCGTTGATGTCCCAGGCGAGCGAGGGAAAGCGGTTCTGGCTGACGGCCACCAGCCCGTCATAGATCTCGACCATGGTTGCGGCGATGTTGGGCTCGCGCACTTCGCCGCGCAGCACCGTGACCAGCGCGTTCGGCTCCTCGACGCCGGCCGAGAGCAGGCCGCGCGGGCGGTGGTATTTGAACGAGCGGCCGAAAAGCGTCACGCCGTTGGCAAGCAGTGCCGAGGCCAGCGTGTCGCCGGCATGGCCGGTGTAGGGCGTGCCGTCGAAGGTGAAGCGGATGGTGCGCATGCGGTCGACGCGGCCGCCGGTCTCGGTGCGGCGCGGGCTCACGACTTCCCTCCGGCCTTGTGCCGGGCGGCGGCATTATGGTCGCCGCGCGCAAAACCGGTGCCGGAAATCTCATGCGTGACCGTGTTGCGCACCATCCTCAGATGGGTGCGGCAGCCGCCGGAATGCTGCCAGATCTCATTGTGGTCGCCGGCCGGGTTCAGGCGGTCGTAGACATAGGCGTTCCAGGCGTCGAGGTCCTGCGAGTTGGGCTGCGGGCGCTCGCGGTTGCCATCGCCCTGATAGGTGAACTCGATGACGTCGCGCGGGCCGCAATAGGGACAAGTGATAAGCATTTGTTTGAACCCTAATGCAGCCGGGGCGTTGCGCCCTGGCCCTTGTCGTCGATCACCAGGCCGCGATAAAAACGGTCGAGCGTGAACGGCGCGTTGAGCGCGTGCGGCTCGTCCTTGGCGATGGTGTAGGCAAAGCACCAGCCCGAGGCCGGCGTCGCCTTGAAGCCGCCATAGCACCAGCCGCAATTGAGATACATGCCCGGCAGCGGGCCGGTGGTGATGATCGGCGAACCGTCCATCGACATGTCGCAGACGCCGCCCCAGGAGCGCAGCATGCGTACACGCGCAAGGCCGGGAAACAGCGCCAGCATCTCGCTCATCACCTCGTCAACGATGGGCAGATTACCGCGCTGGGCGTAGCTGTTGTAGCCGTCGATATCGCCGCCATAGACAAGGCCGCCCTTGTCGGACTGCGACATATAGAAATGGCCCATGCCGAAGGTCAGGACCGTGTTGCAGAACGGTTTCAGCGACTCTGTCACGAAGGCCTGCAGCACATGGCTCTCGATCGGCATCCTGTCGATGCCGGCAAGCTGCATCACCCGTCCGGTGCTGCCGGCAACGGCCACGGCAACTTTCTTGCCGCGGATCTCTCCGCGCGTCGTCTGCACGCCGGTGATGCGGTCGCCGTCGCGCAGGAAGCCGGTGACCTCGCAATTCTCGACGATGTCGACGCCGCGTCGGTCGGCGCCGCGGGCATAGCCCCAGGCAACCGCATCGTGACGGGCGGTGCCGGCGCGCGGCTGCATCAGGCCGCCGACGATGGGAAAGCGCGCGGAGGCCGACATGTCCAGCGCCGGGACCAGGCGCGCGATCTCGGCGGTGCTCATCAGCTCGGCATCGACGCCGAGGTGGCGCATGGCGTTGCCGCGCCTTGCCAAGTCGTCGAACTGGCCCGGCGTGTGAGCCAGGTTCAGGCAGCCGCGCTGCGAGAACATGACGTTGTAGTTGAGGTCGTGCGAAAGGTTCTCCCACATCTTCATCGAATGTTCGTAGAAGCGGGTGTTGGACGGCAAAAGGTAGTTGGAGCGCACCGCCGTGGTGTTACGGCCGACATTGCCGGAACCCAGCCAGTCCTTTTCCAGCACCGCGACGTTAGTGATGCCGTGCTCCTTGGCCAGATAGTACGCCGTCGACAGGCCGTGGCCGCCGCCACCGATGATGATGACGTCATAGGAAGCCTTGGGGTCGGGCTTGCGCCAGGCCGGCTTCCAGTCCTTGTTTCCCTTGAGCGCGTTCGTGAGAAGCGAAAGGGCTGAATATTCCGCCATTCTTCATGTCATCCCTAGAGCATGATGCCGAAAAGTGTGAAGCGGTTTTCGGACGACATCATGCTCTATATCTTTGATTTCTAGAGCCGGAAGGTTTCAGGTCGGACAGACCTGAAACCTTCCGGCTCGGGTGCGATGCGGCAGACTATAGAGCAGGCGGCGGGCGCAAAGCCAAGATTGCGCCATGGCTTTTCGACTGGCCGACTCCCGCAAGGCGACACCTGCCATGACTTCACCACGACTTGCCCCACGGGATGAGCGTCTCTATCAAGGACCGCTTTAGAGGCGGCCTTTGCCGCCCTTTGAGTCGCCACCATTATGTTTTTTCGCTTCTTTCGCCTGATCCTGGTCCTAGCGCTCGTTGCCTTGGCGCCGCATTCGTTCGGCGCCATGGCGCAGGGGCTGGGCCAGGCGCCTGCCGGGCTGGTCGCCGACCAGCAGAAAATCCTGCAGGGTTTGACGACGAAGACCGACGCTCTGGAGAAGAAAGTCCAGGAGGACGGCGTCGACGACACCACCCTTGTCGAAATCCGCCTGCAGCTGGAAGAGCTGTCGCGCGCTGCGCTGAACAGCGCGCTGGCGTTTCGTTCGCGGCTGGGAGAGATCAATTCGAGGCTTGAGCAGCTTGGCGCACCGCCGGCTGCCGGACAGCCCCCTGAACCGGACATCGTGACCGGCGAGCGCCAGGCGCTGGCGTCGGAAAAGGCGGAGATCAACGCCGTCATCGCCGGCGCGCAGAACCTGTCGATCCGCATCAATGCGCTGATCGAGAAGATCGGCAACATGCGCAGCGAGCTGTTTCGCAGCGGGCTGACCAAGCGCTATGTGTTGTCCGATGCACTGAGCCCCCAGGTGTTTTCCGACGCAAGGGACGAATACGCCAACTTCTACAGGGCGGTGTCATCGTGGCTGAGCTTTGCCTTCAAGTTCAAGTTCCAGGCGATGCTCGCGGCGACCCTCATGGCGCTTGCTTTGGCGGTGGTGCTTCTGGTCGGTGGGCGCCGCCTGTTTGGGCGCATCTTCGAGCCCGACGCGTCGGTTGAAGATCCGACATATCTCAGTCGCCTGTCGGTGGCGTTCTGGTCGACTTTGCTGCCGACGCTGGCGGTCAGCGCCTTCCTCGCCTCGACGGTGTTCCTGTACAACTACTACAATGTGCTGCGCGGCGACATAGGCGTTTTCCTCAACGCGCTGGCAGCCGTCATCGCCATAGTGTTCTGTGTCAACCGCCTGACCAATGCGGCTCTGTCGCCCAGCATGCCGAACTGGCGCCTGATCCAGGTCGAGACCGGCCCGGCGCGTTGGCTGGTGCGGCTGACGACGGCCATGGCAGTCGTCATCGGCATCAACAATTTCCTGTCGATCGTCAACGACAAGATGGGCTCGCCCCTGTCGCTGACGGTGGCCAGGAGTTTTGTCGCCACCGTCATCGTGGGCGTCATCCTGATCCTTATGGCGCTGCTGAAGCCTTACAAGGACGCCGACGGGCGCTGGCGCCCCTGGCCGGCCTGGCTGCGCTACACCTGTGTCGCGCTCGGCCTGTTCACGATTGCGGCGGCACTGTTCGGCTATATCGGTCTTGCCATCTTCGTCTCGTTGCAGGTCGTGGTCACCGGCACCATCCTGCTCACCGCCTATATCGGCTTCCTGTCGGCGCGCGAGATCGGCGAGGAGGGTGGTTTCGCCGGCACGTCCATCGGGCGCTGGCTGAAGACCAATTCCAGCTATGAGGACACCGCGCTCGACCGACTCGGCCTCGTCGTCAGCGTTGCCATCAACCTGATGATCGTGCTGGTGTTCCTGCCGCTGATCCTGTTGATGTGGGGCTTCCAGCCCGGCGATATCCAGGCCTGGGGCTATAAATTGGCGACAGGCGTCACCATCGGTTCGGTGACGATCTCGGTCACCGGCATCCTCACCGGCATCGTCGTCTTCATCATCGGCTATTTCCTGACCCGCTGGTTCCAGGGCTGGCTCGACGGCTCGGTGATGGCGCGCGGCAAGGTCGATACCGGCGTGCGCAACTCGATCCGGCTGGCGGTCGGCTATGCCGGCGTCGCGCTCGCCGGCCTCGTTGGCATCTCGGCGGCGGGCATCGATCTCTCCAATTTGGCGCTCGTTGCCGGCGCACTCTCGCTGGGTATCGGCTTTGGCCTGCAAAATGTCGTGTCCAACTTCGTGTCCGGCCTGATCCTGCTCGCCGAGCGGCCGTTCAAGGTCGGCGACTGGATCGTCGCTGGCGACACATCAGGCACGGTCAAGAAGATCAGCGTGCGCGCCACCGAAATCGAGACCTTCCAGCGGCAATCGGTGATCCTGCCCAATTCGAACCTCATCAACAACGCCGTCGGCAACTGGACGCACCGCAACAAGCTCGGACGTGTGGAGATCAAGGTCGGGGTCGCCTATGGCAGCGACGTCAAGCGGGTACACGCGGTTCTGCTTGAGATTGCGCGCGGCCATGCGCTGGTGCTGAAGAACCCGGAACCCTTCGTGCTGTTCACCAATTTCGGGCCGGCAGCACTCGAGTTCGAGATCCGCGTGTTCCTGGCCGATGTGCTGAACGGCGCCATCGTTCAGAACGATATCCGCTTTGCCGTTCTCGATGCTTTTGACGCCGAGCACATAGAAATCCCCTCGACGCCGCGCGCCGAGGTCAAGGTCAAGAAGACCGACGCATGGCCGATCGACGACGACAAGATCGAGGTCGAGTTCGCCGAGAAGGAGCAGGCGGAGGCCAGAGCCGCCGCCGAGGCGAAGCGGCTGGCCAAAACTGGTCGCAAGGCCCGCAAACCCGATCCCAGCTAAGGCCCCAAGCTCCTCCCAAACCAATTGCGGCATGAATGCGGCATTCAGTTGCGGTTCAGCTTGCATCTCATATAAGCTCACATGCAAAGGCGAGAATGCCTTGCGAAATGCAACAGAGGCGGTGTGGAAACACCGATATTGCAAAATGTGGAAGTCGCTCGTCGTCGCCATCGCTCTTACCGCAGCGAGTGGCTCGGCCTTTGCCGCCAGCGCGGTCAACAAGGATGCTGAGACCCGTACGCTGATCGTGACGGAAGGCGGCGGCAAGACGGAGTTGGCGCTGGCGGCCGGCGAAACCGTGGAATTCTGCCCGAACGGCTGTTTTGTCACCTTGCCCAATGGTGACCTCGAGGCCCTGACCGGCTCGGAAACGGTCGAAATCTCGGGTGGCGTTGCCCGCATCAAGTAAGTCGGCAGGCAAATGTAGTAGAGGCCGGGCAATGCCCGGCCTTTTCTCGTCTACGGCAACGGTTGCTTAACGATGACGAGGGAAATACCCCGGCGCATATCCGTTGCAACCAGACGTTTTAACGTTCGTTGCGCCGTTGCTCGCTATGCCGGATACCAAGACGCCGAAACGTGGCGCGACGGGTTTTTGAGCTGGGCAGGAAAGATATGGATGCGCGGTCGGACAAGAACGCAATCCCGCTTGCGGTCGACCTCGACGGCACGCTGATTGCGACCGATCTTCTTTGGGAAGGCTTGTTCATCCTGCTCAAGAAGAATCCGCTCTATGTTTTCCTGGTTCCGTTCTGGCTGGCCGCCGGCCCGGCGCGGCTGAAACAAGCGATTGCCGACCGCATCGACATCGATCCGGCCTCGCTGCCCTATCGCGAAGCGCTGCTGCAGCGGCTGCGCGCCGACCATAGCGACGGACGCAAGATCGTGCTGGCGACCGGTACGCCACGCAAGTTCGCCGAGACGATCGCCGCGCATCTGGGCGTCTTCGACTATGTGCTGGCGACCGACGGTCCCCACAACATGACCTCGGGCCGCAAGCGCGACGCGCTCATCGCCGCCTATGGCGACGGCGGTTTCGACTATGCCGGCAACAGCCGGCACGACCTCAAGGTTTTCGGAGCCGCACGCAACGCCATCGTCGTGGCGCCCGACCGCCATGCGAAGCGCTGGCAGGCCGCGCATAGCGCCGAAAGGATGCCGGCGCCGAAAAGGACATTGAAGACATTCGTCAAGATGCTGCGGGTGCATCAGTGGCTGAAGAATTCGCTGATCGCGGTGCCGATGGTGCTGTCGCATGAATACTTCAACATCAACATGATCTGGCAATGCCTGCTGGCGTTCGTCTCCTTCAGCGCCGTGGCTTCCGCCATCTACATCCTCAACGATTTCTTCGACCTTGCGCTTGACCGCAAGCACCCGACCAAACGCAACCGGCCTTTCGCCAGCGGCGCTTTGTCGATCCCGTTCGGTCTCGGCGCGATGGCGGTGCTGCTGGCGATCGGCATTGCCGCCGGGCTTCTGTTGCCGACCGAGTTCCTGGGCGTGCTCGCCGGCTATCTGGTGGTGACCACAGCCTATTCGCTGTCGTTCAAGCGCATGCTCCTAGCCGACGTACTGACGCTGGCCGGGCTCTACACGGTGCGTGTGCTGGCAGGTGCTGCGGCGACCGGGGTCGAAGTCTCGTTCTGGCTGCTCGCCTTCTCGATTTTCTTCTTCCTGTCGCTGGCGCTGGTGAAGCGCTATGTCGAACTGCGCACCACAGCCATTCCGGTGGGCGAGCGCATTGCCGGCCGCGGCTACCGCATCGAAGATCAGGAGATCGTCGCCCAGGCAGGAATGGCGTCGGCCTTCTCCTCGGCGCTGGTGCTGGCGCTCTACATGGACAGCGTCGCGGTACGCGAACTCTATCCGCATCCCTGGCTGGTCTGGCCGCTGGCGCCGATCGTGCTGTATTTGACCATGCGGGTCTGGATCCTGGCGCGCCGCAACGAGATGAATGACGATCCGGTCATCTTCATCATTCGCGACTGGCGAAGCCAGATCGTCGTGGTGATCGGCGCCGCCCTTCTGGTCGCGGGAGGCTGGTAGGGCATGGCCGGCGAACGGTACCGGAGTTTTGGCCTCGCCACGCCGGCCGCAAAGCGAGGCATCGCGGCCGACGATGCCATCGCGCTGATGCGAAGCGGCAAGGCGACAAAGAACGCTCTGCTCGCCTATGGCAATGGCCGCTCCTACGGTGATTCCTGCCAGAACGAGCCAGGTGCGGTCGTGGACATGCGGCCGCTGAACCGCATCGGCGCCTTCAATGCCGAGACCGGCCTGCTCGAGGCGGAGGCCGGCGTGTTCCTCTCCGATATCATTGCGCACACTGCACCTTACGGTTTCTTTCCGACTGTGGTCCCAGGCACCCAGTTCGTCACCCTTGGCGGCGCGATCGCCAATGACGTCCATGGCAAGAACCATCACCGGCGCGGCACCTTTGGCTGCCATGTCGAGTCGTTCACGCTGCTGCGCTCGGACGGGCGGACCTACACCTGCTCGGCAACCGACAATGCAAGGCTGTTTGCGGCGACGATCGGCGGCATGGGGCTGACCGGCCTGATCCTGTCGGCCTCGATCCGGCTGATGCGGGTGCATTCCCTTGATATCGCCGAGAAGGTAACGCGGTTTGCCGATCTCGGCGAATTCTTCGAACTGGCCGAGGCCGCCGACCAGGCCAATGAATATGCCGTCGCCTGGATCGACCAGCTTGCCGGCGGCCATGGCCGCGGGCGCGGCCTGTTGTTGACAGGCAATCATGCCGAGTATGGCTCGCATGCGGCGTCTCGCGCCGGCTCCCGTTTTTCAGTGCCGTTCCAGCCGCCGTTCAATGTGCTCAACCGGCCGTTCCTCACCGCCTTCAACGCCGCCTATCGGTGGAAGAAGGGGCACTCGCCGGGGCCGAGCCAAACCGGCTACCAGGGCTTTTTCTTTCCGCTTGATGGTGTCGGCGACTGGAATCGGCTGTATGGCCCGAAAGGTCTCTACCAGCACCAGAGCGTGGTGCCGGAAAATGTCGCGCGTCAGACCATGCCGGCGCTGCTCGAGGCGGCGCGACGGGCCGGGCAGGGCTCTTTCCTCACCGTGTTGAAGCGCTTCGGCTCGATCCGCTCGCCGGGGCTGCTGTCCTTTCCGCGGCCAGGCTTCACGTTGACGCTGGATTTCCCCAATCGCGGCGACAGGACGCTGGCCCTGCTCAGCGAACTCGACCGCATCACGGTCGCGGCCGGCGGCGCGGTCAACCCGTACAAGGATGCGCGCATGGGCGCTGATACTTTCGCGGCCTCCTTCCCGAATTGGCAGCGGCTTGAAGCGCTGCGCGACCCGGCGTTCGTGTCCAGTTTCTGGCTGCGGACGGCGAAAAAGCTCAACGTCCGGCCAGGGCGTGTCGAGGCAGCTGAATAGGTACAATCCGAATAGGTCATGGTGAATAGATCGTAAGTTTCGTGGTTTACTCAAAGCATGTCGTGACTTCACGAAATGTTTGCAGGTTAGTAATAGGACCGTTGCGAGTGGCGGGTGCAAAATATGAAATATATCGTCTTCATTCTGTTTACGGTCATGACCAATGCCGCGGCGCAGCTGATGCTGAAGCAAGGCATGATGTCGCTCGGGCCGATTTCGTTCGAAGCCAATCCGCTTTTGAAGCTGTTGCAGATCGTTTTCAGCCCATGGGTGTTTCTCGGCCTGTGCACCTTCGTCATCTCGATGGCTTCGCATCTGTATGTGCTGTCCAAGGTCGAGCTCAGCTTTGCCTATCCGTTCCTCAGCCTTGCCTATGTCGCGGTTGCGATCTTCGCCTATTTCATCTTCCGCGAGGACCTCAATGCCTGGCGCATTGCCGGCATCGCCTTCATCTGCATCGGCACCGTGCTGATCGCGCAAAGCGGTCGAGACTTGGGCGGGAGCGGGCATGACGACCAAACCGCTTCCATCATCCCCGACAAGACCAGCGAGATCGTTCGATGAGACATGTTATTTTCGGCGGCGACGGCTTCGTCGGCCGTCATCTTGCCCCGAAGCTTGTGGCCGATGGTGAAGAGGTTGTCGTTGCCGACATCGTCAAGAGCGACCTGACGCACTATCGCAACGTTCGCTTCGTCACCTGCGATGTCACGGATACGGCCTCGGTGGCCAACATCGGATTGAAGGCCGACGACATGGTCTACAACCTGTCGGCCAAAATGCTGTCGCCGATCCAGGTGCGGGCCAAGCGTCACGACTTCTTCTTTCCGGTGAATTTCCACGGCACCGAACACATCATGCAGGCGATGGACAAGGCCGGCGCGTCCAAGCTCGTCCACTACACCACCGACATGATCTACGGCCACACGGTCACCCAGCCGATGACCGAGGAGCACCCGGTCGCACCGCTCGGCGAATATGGCTGGTCGAAGCAGAAGACCGAGGAGCTCGCCGCTCAATGGCGCAAGCGCGGCATGTCGATCTCGCTGTTTCGCCCGCGTCTGATCATCGGTCCCGGCCGGCTCGGGATCCTGGAAAAGCTGTTCAAACTGATCGACTGGAATTTTCCTGTGCCGATGATCGGCTCGGGCAAGAACCCCTATCAGTTCATCTCGGTGTTCGATTGCGCGGAAGCTGCCCGCGCGGCCTGGAAGGCAGGCGTGCCCAACCAGGCCTATAATCTGGGCTCCCTCAATCCGCCGCCGGTGAAGAAATTGCTGGGCGACCTGATCAAGCATGCCGGCTCGAAATCGCTGCTGATCCCGACGCCGGGCTGGGCGGTCAAGCGCACCCTCGACCTGCTCGATCTCATGAACATGCCGATCATGGATCCCGAACAATATCTGATCGCCGATGAGGAGTGCGTGCTCGACGTATCCAAGGCCGAGCGCCAGCTCGGCTGGGTGCCGCAATATCGCGACGAGGACATGCTGATCGCCGCCTACAGCGAATACCGCGCCAAGAAAGACGGGCTTGCCGTCACCGCCAATCATGTCCCCGCCGAATAAGTGGGACGACCAGGAGAACTCCGAAATGACCGTCATGGCCAAGCCTGAGCAGACGAACGCGCGCACCATGGTCGGCGCGCCGGCGTTGTCGCCTACCGCCATCGCCAAGCCCGACCTGATCAGCGTCGAGCAGGCGAAGGCGATGGATGTCGCGCGCATGACCGACCTGTTCAAGGCGCATCTCAATCCGGGCCAGCTGCATTTCATGAAGCTGCTCGGCTTCCACAAGATCAAGATCGAGCGTGCCGAAGGCATGTTCTACATCGACCAGAACGGCCGCAAGATTCTCGACTTCTTCGGCGGCTTCGGTTCGCTGGCCTTCGGCCACAACCATCCGCGCATCCTGGAGGCCCGGCGCAAATTCCAGGAGGAGAAGCGCCAGGAAATCGCCATCGCCTTCATGTCGCAATATGCATCGGCCCTTGCGCACAACATCGCCAAATGCTCGCCCGGCGATCTCGACATGGTGTTTCTGGGCTCGTCGGGTTCGGAAGCGATGGAAGCGGCGGTGAAGCTCGCCGAGCGCGCCGCCGGGCCGAAGAGGCCAAAAATCGTCTATGCCGAGAATTCCTTCCACGGCAAGACCAAGGGCGTGCTCGGCATTACCGATGGCCAGCTCTACCGCGCGGACTTCAAGATGGCTGAGAACACCGTTCGCATTCCGTTCGCCGATATCGAAGCGGTCGAGCGGCTGTTCCGCTCCGACCCGGAGGTCGGCGTCATCGTGCTTGAGACAATCCAGGGCGGCGGCGGCATCATCCAGGCAGAGGCGCAATACTGGCAGAAATTGCGCGTGCTCTGCGACCAGTATGGCGTGCTGTGGGTGGCGGACGAAGTGCAGTGCGGCTATGGCCGTTCGGGACGCTTCTATGCCTTCGAGCATTATGGCGTCGTGCCCGATGTGACGGCGCTGGCGAAATCGCTCGGCGCCGGCAAGGCGGCGGTCGGCGCGATGATCGCCCGGCGCGAGGTCTATATGAAGGCCTATGGCACGCCGAAGACGGCGATGATCCATGCCATGGCCACCTTTGGCGGCATGGGCGAGGCCTGCGTCACCGCGATCGAGGGCATCAACGTGCTCTATGATGAGGGGCTGATCGACAACGCCGCCACTACCGGCGACTATCTGCTTCAGCGCCTGCAGGCGCTGAAGCAGAAGTACCCGAAGATCATCAAGGATGTGCGCGGCAAAGGCTTTATGGTCGGGCTCGAGTTCCACGACTTCTCGCAGACCTTGCCGATGGTGCTGCGTCCGATCGTCAGCGTCCTCGACGACAAGCTGAAGGGCTCGCTGTCGGGCTTCGTCGGCGCGCTGTTGCTGCGCGACTATGACGTGCTCGTCGCCTTCACCGAATACAACCGCAACGTCATCCGTCTCGAGCCGCCGCTGACCTGTCAGCGCGAGCATGTCGACCGTTTCGTCGATGCTTTCGATAGCCTGCTGTCGCGCGGCATCGTGGGAATCGTGAAGGATTTCGTCAAAAGCCAAGTCCGTTAAAGAAGTCCGTTGAGCGAAGTCCCGAGTCCGACAATGCTGAGCAAGTCTCCCGCCCCGCAAAACACACTCGACCGGCTGACCGCGGCCGCTCTGGCGTGGGGCGAGGGCACTTATGCGCGATGGGCCGCGCCAATCGGCGCGATCGCGTTTTCGCTCTATATCCTGCTGACGGCGTTCACCGCCTGGACGTTGCCCGACGCCAATTGGGACATGCTGCCTTATCTCGCAATCGCCGAGGAAGGCAGCTTCGCCAATGCGCAGGCGCTGCATGATTATGCCTACAGCACGGTCCAGGCCGGCGTGCCGGCCGCCGACTACAAGGCGCTGACCGACGATGGCGGCGACTTCCGCAGCCATATGGCGCAAAATTCCGCCGACTTCCATTCGCTGCTTGGCATGTACCGGATAAAGTTCCTCTACGCCGAGATGCTGTCGACGATGAGTTCGGTGATGTCGCCGGTCGAGGCGATGCGGGTGCTGCAGGTGCTCTCGGTGCTGCTGTTCGGCATGATTACGCTGCTGTGGCTGCGAACCGAAGGCGCGCTGGCGCTGGCGCCGGTGGTCGGCGCGGTGCTGATCATGGCCGATTTCGGCGATGCCGCACGCGCCTCGACGCCGGATCTGCTGTGCGCGGCATTGTTCCTCGGAGGGCTGTTTGCTTATATGCGCGGCCGCGAGGCAGCGACCGCCGTCCTGCTTTTCCTCGCCTTCATGGCGCGGCCGGACAACATCGTGTTCCTGGCCATTTTCGCCCTGCTGCTGCTGGTCTTCCGGCAGTGGGCGTGGGGCGCGCTGGCCGGCTTTGCCGCGTCCTTCGTCGCCTATTTCGCCATTTCGCACTGGGCCCACCATCCCGGCTGGTGGCCGCATCTGTGGTTCTCCAGCATCGAGCAGCACTACAATATGGATGGCTTCGAGCCGCCGTTCTCGGTTGGCGCCTATCTCAAGGCGTTCGCCTCATCCTTCATTCGCGCCATCAGCATCAACAGCTGGGTCGGCGTCTCGGTTCTGGCGCTGGCCGCGTGGTTTGCGCTCGGCCGCGCCGGCTTCCGGCTCGATCGCCGCGCCGGCATCCTGCTTGCAGCACTGGTGCTCGGCATGCTGGCGAAATTCACCGTCTTCCCGATCCACGACACCCGCATCTACTTCCCGAACCTTCTGCCGCCCTACCTTTTGCTCGTCGGCCCGATCATGGCGCTGTGGGCGTCGGCAAGCCTGAATGGAAGGCGGCCCATCGCCATACCTGGAGATAAGCCATGAGTTCCATTTCCGGGCTGGCGCGCATCGCCCTTTCACTCGGCCTGCCTGCCGGTCTGCTCGATCGCGGGCCGGCGTTGCGTGGCACGAAATTCCTGGCCAAGGCGGCGCTGAAGGCGCGGTTTGGCGGTGGGCAAGCCTTCCAGATGGTCAATGTCGGCGCTTGCGACGGCGCGCTGTTCGACGACGTCACGCCGTGGCTGCACCGCATTCCGCGGGCGCGGGCCGTGCTGGTCGAGCCGATCCCGTACAATCAGAAGCGGTTGCGCGCCAACTATCCCGACACGGAACGCTTCGTCGTCGAACCGGTCGCGGTGACAAAAACCAAAGGCACGATCACCGTCCACACTTTCGATGCCGCGGCACTCGAGGCCGGCACGCTGCCGATCGAGTTCATCGGCTGCTCGTCGGTCACCGACACCAATCTGATGTCGGGCAAAAATGCCTGGGGCGAGGCCGACGTCAATTTCAACAAGTTCGCGCCGCATCTCAGGGACATCGAAGTGCCGTCGGAGACGTTGCAGACACTGCTCGACCGCAACGGCATCACGCATATCGACGCCTTCCTGGTCGATTGCGAGGGCGCCGACTGGATCGTCTTCGAACAGCTCGATCTCAAGCGCTATCGTCCGGGCATGATCAAGGTCGAGGTCGGCGCGCTGCCGGCCGCCGAAATCGGCCAGGTCGTGGTCAAGCTGAAGACATCAGGCTATCAGGTCGGCTTCCAGGCCGAGGACATCTGGGCCTTCGCCTGAGATAGATCGCCACTGGCGGCACGCCGGCGCGCCGGGTCGCGTCGCATCTGCGACGTGTCGCAAACAGGCGGTAGCTGCATCCACGTCCTCTGCATATTGTGCGCCATTCGAACGGGCGCGGACGCGCCCGCTTTATCCCCTTGGAGTCGCGGGCAATGGCAGAGTTTCCGAAACAGGCGAAGGTCGTCAT
Source organism: Mesorhizobium sp. M0514 (assembly GCF_040321145.1). NCBI lineage: Bacteria > Pseudomonadati > Pseudomonadota > Alphaproteobacteria > Hyphomicrobiales > Phyllobacteriaceae > Mesorhizobium > Mesorhizobium sp. M0514. The sequence goes on along the minus strand of NZ_JAMYQZ010000052.1, from coordinate 16,700 downwards.
CGTCGGCCTGGGTGGCATTGTCGGCGCGTCGATCGCGCATCATCTGATCGAGCGCGGCTGGACCGACATTGTCGGCATCGACAAGTCGGGCATCCCGACCGATATCGGCTCGACCGCGCATGCCTCGGACTTCTGCTACACCACGAGCCATGATTTCCTGTCGTGCTGGACGACGCTCTACTCCATCGATTTCTACGAAAAGATGGGCCATTACGCCCGCATCGGCGGTCTCGAAGTGGCGCGCGTCGGCGATGACAGTCGCATGGACGAGATCAAGCGCAAGATCGCCTCGGCCAAATCCTTCGGCACCCGCGCCCGGCTGATCGAACCGGCCGAGATCAAGGAAAAATTCCCGCTGATCGAAGAGTCCATGGTGCAGGGCGGCCTGTGGGATCCGGACGCCGGCCTGGTCATCCCGCGCTCGCAGACCGTCGCCGGCAAGCTGGTCGACCAGGCGGAAGCGTCGGGCAAGTTGAAGTCCTTCGCCAACACGCCGGCCAAATCTCTCATCGTCGAGGAGGGCCGCATCAAGGGCGTCGTCACCGACCGCGGCACGATCATGGCCGATTATGTCATCGTCTGCGCCGGCATCTGGGGCCGGCTGATCGCCGAGATGGTCGGCGAAGACCTGCCGGTCATGCCGATCGACCATCCGCTGACGTTCTTCGGTCCCTACAATGAGTTTGCCGGCACGGGCAAGGAGATCGGCTGGCCGCTGCTGCGCGACCAAGGCAATTCGGCCTATATGCGCGACACCGGCGACCCCAGGACCGCCGAGGGCGGGCAGATCGAATGGGGTTATTACGAAGAGACCAATCCGCGTCTTTGCCATCCGCGCGATTTGCTGGAAAAGGATCAGGCGCGGCTGTCGCCGTCGCAGCGCGATCTCGACATGGAGCAGATCCTGGCGCCGCTTGAGCGCGCCATGGAACTGACGCCGATCCTGGGCGAACTCGGCTACAACGAAAGCCATTCCTTCAACGGCCTGTTGCAGGTGACCGCCGATGGCGGCCCGTCCATGGGCGAGAGCCAGAAGGTGAGGGGCCTCTGGTACGCCGTCGCCATCTGGGTCAAGGACGGCCCCGGCATGGGCAAGCTGATCGCCGACTGGATGACGGACGGCCGCACGGAAATCGACCATCACGCCATCGACTATGCGCGCTTCTATCCGCACCAGACGAAAGAGCAGTTCATCTGGGATCGCTGCACCGAGACGGCGATGAAGGTCTACAATCCGGCGGTGCATCCGCGCGAGCCGTTCTCCAAAGGCCGCAACATCCGCCGCTCGCCGTTCTGGGAGCGCGAGAAGGAACTTGGCGGTTACTTCATGGAGCTGGGCGGTTGGGAGCGCGCGCATGGCTATGCCGCCAACGAGCATCTGCTGGAGAAGTATGGCAACCGGGTTCCCATACGTGAGAACGAATGGGACAACCGCCATTTCTGGCGGGTGTCCAATGCCGAGCACCTGGCGATGAGCGAGGATTGCGGCATCGTCAACCTCTCGCATTTCTCGATGTACGACATCGAAGGGCCGGATCATGTCGCGCTGCTGGAGTGGCTGTGCGCGGCCAAGATCGGCGGCGACAACAACATCGGCAAGGGTATCTACACCCACTTCCTCGACGAGGAAGGCATGGTGCGCGCCGACTTCACCGTCATCCGCATGGCCGACCGCTGTCGGCTGATCGACGGCGCCGACGCCGGTCCGCGCGACTTCCGCTACATGCAGCGCACCGCGCAGGATAAAGGCTTTGACGTCACCATCACCGACGTGACGGAAAAATATGTCACCATCGGCATCTGGGGACCGAACGCCCGCACCACGCTGCAGAAAGTGGTCGAAAATCCGGATGGTCTCTCGCTCGAGAACTTCCCGTTCGCGGCGATCAAGCCGGTCAGGATCGGCGGCAAGGATGTCACGGCATTCCGCATCTCTTATGTCGGCGAGCAGGGCTGGGAACTGCATATGCGTTACGAAGACGGCCTGGCCGTTTGGGACGCGCTGCGCTCGACCGGGGTCATGCCGTTCGGCGTCGAGACCTATGCCAACACCCGGCGCATGGAAAAGAGCCTGCGCCTGCAGAACGCCGACCTGTTGACCGAGTACAATCTGCTCGAGGCCGACCTTGCCCGACCGAAGGTCAAGGAGAACGATTTCTGCGGCAAGGCCAAACATGTCGAATACCGCGCCCGCGAGCACCAGCCGGCGATCCTGTGCACGCTGGTGATGACCGAGAACGTCGATGCGAAAGGCGTTGCCCGCTATCCCGTCGGCACCATGCCGGTGATGGATCCGAAGACCGGCGAGACGCTGGTCGACGAACTCGGCCGCCGGTCTTTCACCACGTCGATGGCCTATGGCCCGACCATCGGCAAGAACATCGGCCTCGCCTATCTGCCCTGGGCCCATGCCCAGGAGGGCCGCAAGTTTGCCATCGAATATTTCGGCGAGACCTACCCGGTCGAGGTGGCTGCCGTCGGCTACAAGCCGCTCTACGATCCAGAGAATCTGAAGCCGAGGAGTTGAGCTTCATCGGTTCCAACCAACATATCGAAAAGCCGGCACCTCGCCGGGCTTTTTGCTTTGTCAGCAGCCGGTTTTCGCTTACCTTCGGGTATGTCTGCTTTTTCTTGCGCACGACATTTCCTTTCAGGCAGCGCCGCGCTGGCGCTGGGGCTCTGGCTGGTGCCGCCGGTTCAAGCCGCCGAGCCGGTCGACGTCGAGCTGGTGCTGGCCGTCGACGTGTCGCTGTCGATGTCGCCGGGCGAACTTGAAATCCAGCGTCACGGCTATGCTGCTGCGCTGACGCACGACAATGTTCTGCAGGCCATCGCCGATGGCGCCTACGGCAAGGTCGCCGTCACCTATGTCGAATGGGCGGGAGCGACCACGCAGCAGGTCGTCGTGCCGTGGACGGTGATCGCCAGCCGGGCCGATGCCGAGCGGGTGGCCGCGCAGCTTTCCGCCCATCCGCCGGCCAGCGCCCGGCGCACCTCGATTTCCGGCGCGCTGGAATTCGGCAGCGATCTGTTCGCCGAAAGCGGTTTTCAGGGGACAAAGCGCGTCATCGATATTTCCGGCGACGGGCCCAACAACCAGGGCGCGCCCGTCGACATCACCCGCGACGCGGTGGTCAAGCAAGGCATCATCATCAACGGCCTGCCGCTGATGACGCGCGGCGGGTTCGGCGGCGCCTATGACGTCAACAATCTCGACCGCTACTACAGCGACTGCGTCATCGGCGGTCCCGGATCCTTTATGATCCCGGTCAATGACTGGACGCAGTTTCCCGAAGCCATCCGCCGCAAGCTGGTGCTGGAGCTGGCCGGTCCCGCTTCGCCGCAACGGGCGCGCGAGGAGGCCGGGCATCCGCCGGTGGTGCTGGCGCAGGACCGGCCGACCGACTGCCAGGTCGGCGAAAAGATGTGGCGCGACCGCAGCTGGATGTTCGATGCGCGTTAGCGTTCGCATCATCACGCTGCCGTGAAGGGCCGGTTTCATTGACAAGCCCATGGGCGTCTGTGACACAATTCGGCATCCGAAAAAACAAGGGGAACCGACATGAACAAGACCATCGTCGCTGCCGCGGTATTGGCGCTTGCGGCTGCAATATCCGTGCCGGCCGAGGCTGCCACATCGGTCACCATCGGCATCAGCGGATGGACCGGCTTTGCGCCGCTGACGCTCGCCAAGCAGGCCGGCATCTTCGAGAAGCATGGCCTCGACGTGACCCTGAAGAAGGTGCCGCAGGCCAGCCGGCCGCTCGCCATCGCCAGCGGCGATCTGCAATGCGCCGCCACCACGGTCGAGACCTGGCTGGTGTGGAACGCCTCAGGGGTGACCACCAAGCAGATCTTCCAGCTCGACAAATCCTATGGCGCCGACGGCATTGTCGTGCGCAACGACATCAAGACCGTCGCCGACCTCAAGGGCAAGAATGTCGCGTCCTCGGCGCCGGGCACGTCGCCCTATTTCATGCTGGCCTGGGTGCTGAACAAGAACGGCCTGTCGACCAAGGATGTGACCGTCGTCAACCTGGAACCGGATGCGGCGGCGCAAGCCTTCCTCGCCGGCCAGAACGATGCGGCGGTCACCTATGAGCCGTTCATCTCGGCGGTGCGCGACAAGTCCGATCAGGGCCACATATTGGCGACCACGCTCGACTACCCGATGGTGCTCGACACGGTCGGCTGCACGCCTGAATTCCTCACCGCCAATCCCGACGCCGCCAAGGCGCTGGCCGACAGCTATTTCGAAGCGCTCGACCTGATCAAGAGCGATCCGCAGAGATCCTACGAGATCATGGGCGCCGACGTGAAGCAGTCTGCGAAAGAATTCGAGGATTCGGCGAAATACCTGAAATGGGCCGACAAGGCGGAGAACAAGCAGTTCTTCACCAAGGAATTCCAGGACTTTTCCAAGACCGCCGGCGAGCTTCTGCTGCAGATGGGGTTGATCAAGGAAGCGCCAGATGTTGCAGCGCTTGCCGATACCAGCGCGGTGGCGAACTGATAGTCCGGCCTTTGACCATCATGCGGCGGTGCCAGCGCGCCGCCGCTTTCTACCGGGCAACGCGACTGAGCATGGGGACGATCTGACGATGCGGACGATCTGAAGATGCGCCCCTTGCATCCGGTGTCGCCGGGCATTCGAACCGTGCTTGGCATTTCCTTCTTCGTGCTGTTCGTCGCCTTCTGGGCGTGGATCACGCTTGGCGGCCACGTCAACCGCATCTTCCTCGCCGACCCGCTGTCGATGCTGCGGGATGGTTGGCGGCTGCTGGTCGAGGATCGCTTCTGGCTCGACATATTGATCACCATCTGGCGGGTCTTCGGCGGGTTCCTGCTGGCGTCGATCGTCGCCGTGCCGATCGGCATCGCCATGGGCGCCTGGAAGCCAATAGAAGCGTTTCTGGAGCCGTTCGTCTCCTTCGCCCGCTACCTCCCGGCTTCGGCCTTCATTCCGCTGCTCATCCTGTGGGCCGGCATTGGCGAGCTGGAAAAGCTGCTGGTCATCTTCGTCGGCTCGGTGTTCCAGATCATCCTGATCGTCGCGGTCAAGGTGGGCTCGACGCGGCGCGACCTGGTCGAGGCGGCCTATACGCTGGGCTCGACCAACAGCGGTATCGTCAAACGCGTCATCATGCCGGCCAATGCGCCCGAGATTGCCGAGACGCTGCGGCTGGTGCTCGGCTGGGCCTGGACCTATGTCATCGTCGCCGAGCTGATCGGTTCGTCCTCAGGCATCGGCTACATGATCATCAACAGCCAGTCGCGGCTGGCGACAGGGCAGATCATCTTCGGCATCATCGTCATCGGGCTGATCGGATTGTTGTCCGACTTCGCCTTCAAGGCGTTCAATCGCTGGCTCTTCCCCTGGAGCCTGGCATGAGCAAGTTGCTTATCGAAGGCGTCTCGCGAACCTTCGCCGGCGTGCGTGGCGGGCAGCCGGTCAAGGCGCTGATGCCGGTCGACCTTGCGGTCGCCGCCAACGACTTCATCACCATTCTGGGGCCGTCCGGCTGCGGGAAGTCGACGCTGCTCAGGATCGTTGCCGGCCTGGAAGCGCCGAGCGAAGGCCGTGTGCTGCTTGACGGCAAGGCGGTGACGCGGCCGGGACCGGATCGCGGCATGGTATTCCAGTCCTACACGCTGTTTCCGTGGCTGACGGTGGCGCAGAATATCGCCTTCGGCCTGCGCGAACGCGGCATGGCCGAAAAGGAGCGAGACGGGATCGTCGCTTCCTATGTCGACCTCGTCGGGCTCAAGGGCTTCGAGAACCATTGGCCAAAGCAGCTGTCCGGCGGCATGCAGCAGCGCACGGCGATCGCCCGGGCGCTCGCCAACGACCCCGAAATCCTGTTGCTGGACGAGCCGTTCGGTGCGCTCGACAACCAGACGCGCGGGCTGATGCAGGAACTGCTGCTCGGCATCTGGGAACGGCGCAAGAAGACGGTGCTGTTCGTCACCCACGACATCGAGGAGGCGATCTTCATGGCCTCGCGGGTGATCGTGATGAGCGCGCGGCCAGGCCGCATCAAGTCGGATGTCGCCATCGACCTACCGCATCCACGCCACTACACGCTGAAGACCAGCCCGGAGTTCTCGGCGCTCAAGGCGCGGCTGACCGAGGATATCCGCGTCGAGGCTATGCGGACGGCGCAGGCGCAGTGACCTAAGCTGGGTCGCCTACGGAAAAGATGCTCGGTTCGCTCAGCAATCGCTTCAAGCGTGGTAGGTCACGCGCAGGAGTTTCCAACGCCGCCATGAATGCTGCCCATTTTTCGACGTCGAGGCGGAAACTCTGCCGGTCGGCGAGTTCTTTGGAGAGTGCCGTTCGCGCGGTCACGTGACTCTCAAGCCGCCAGCAATTGCTTGCGGTCGACGCGCTCCTGCTGCGGCGAGCGGGCGTAGAGCTCGCGGTAGCATTTGGAGAAATGCGACGCCGAGACGAAGCCGCAGGCGACCGCCACTTCGACCACCGGCATCGACGACTGGATCAAAAGGTGTCGCGCGCGGTCGAGGCGGATTTCCAGGTAGTAGCGGGCAGGGGACCTGCCCATCTCGGTGCGGAACAGCCGCTCGATCTGGCGGCGCGACAGGTCGACATGGTCGGCGATTTCGATCAGCGACAGCGGCTCGGAGAGGTTGCCTTCCATCAGTTCGATGATGGTCAGCACCTTGGAATTCTGCACGCCGAGGCGGGCGCGCAGCGGCAGGCGCTGGCGGTCGGTGGGGCTGCGCACGCGGTCGGTCAGCACCTGCTCGCACACGCGGTTGACCAGATTGTCGTCGAAATCGTCGCCGATCAGCTTGAGCATCATGTCGAGTGCCGCAGTGCCGCCGGCGCAGGTGTAAATGTTCTGGTCGATCTCGAAGAGGTCGGCAAAGACGTTGGCCTTCGGAAAGGCCTCGGAAAAGCCCGGCAGGTTTTCCCAATGGATGGCGCAGCGCTTGTTGGAGAGCAGGCCGGCGGCGGCAAGGATATGCGCGCCGGTGCACAGGCCGCCGACCGCGACGCCTCTGTTGTATTCCTCGCGCAGCCAGGCGAAGGCCGACCTATTCTGGTAGCGCTCGACATTCATGCCGCTGCAGACGATGGCCATGTTCGGCCGATCCGGCCCGGCCATCTTCTTGCGCTCTTCCTCGAGCGAGGTGTTGACGGCGCATTCGACGCCGTTGGAGGCGCGCACCGGCTTGCCGTCGATGCTGGCGAGGCGCCAGCGATAGGCCTCATAGCCAAGCATGCGGTTGGCCGAGCGCAGCGGGTCGAGCGCCGTCGCAAAGGCGATCATGGTGAAGTCCGGGACAAGGAAGAATACAAACGATCGCTTGATCGGATGCTTTACGGCGTTCAAGGGAACCTCACGCAGCCATGGCGCGAACAGGATGTCGCGAACAGCACAGCGACATCAGGAAAAACCATTCCTGTCAATTGGCTAGGGGGCTAAGCGGAAACTATATTTGCGACATGGGTCGCAAATGAGCAATCGTCCGGGATGACAGGCACGGGCTGCCGCCGGATTGAGCATCGCTCTCCCGGCGACATCGGCTTCAGAACGAAAAACGCCGCTTCGGTCAAACCGAAGCGGCGCTATTATCGACTGTCGGCAGCGGCAGGGAAGCGCTGAGCGCTAGCCGTTATCTCAGGCAACGAAACCGAGGCGCACCGCATTCATGGCGCCGGTCTGGCCGGGCATGGTATTGGCAAGGCGCTGGCGCTCGAGAGCGGTCGTCAGGTTGATTTCGCGGCGGGCAAAGAGGCGGGCAAAAAGCTTCATCATCATCTCCTATCGGTTGCTCAGACGGGTCGCCTTCGCTTGATGGAGTGGGGCAGCTCGTTTGCTGGCGTCGATATAGGCCTGCGTGAGCAGAAACTAAATCGCAAATGCGAAGCGCTTGAATGGAAATGCGACATCGTTTGCGACATTATTGGGCATGGTGCCCAAAATTTACGATTACTTACAGCGTGTTACCGGCGACATTGAGGCGCCATGCAAGTGACGCATATACGCCATGCAGCGGCGACATGGCTCTGAAAATCATTTGAATGCAAATAAGTTGGAGAAAGCCTGCGAGGCAAAATAGAGAAGGCCTGCCGGGCTGGTCTGCGCGGCAGGCCTTCAGCGCATGGTACACAATGGTTTACTTTGCTCCAGCCCAGGATCCGACGCCGCGGCGTGCACCGGTCTTGGTGTCGGCAGCTTCAGGCCAGCCGATATCCTTCTGCAGTTCGATCGGCAGCGAGCGGATCGCACGTTCGGTCTGGAAGCGAGCGCGGGCCGCGCTGAATTCGATCGCAAGCCGACCGATGGATGACAGGATAGACATCTCATTCTCCTTTGGTTGTGGCACGTCCCGCATGAACGCGTTCCGTCGCCTGGATATTCCGCATCGAGTGCAATTCCGTGTCAGGAGCGTTGGAGCCATGGCACGTCCTGCCTTCGATGGAGTTGACTATCCTCCCAATCTGATGTTCAATCAAACGAAATGGAATGATGCTTCACATCAGAAAAATTGAAGGTCGATCCCGATGAACGCCCCACTCAATCATCCGCTGCCGCTGCTCGATCTCGACGTTTTGCGCACCTTCGTGGCCATTGCAGAGACCGGCAGTTTCACCACGGCGGCCAATGCGGTGTTCCGCACGCCGTCGGCGGTCTCCATGCAGATCAAGAAGCTCGAGGACATTCTCGGGCGCTCTGTTTTCGCGCGGGATGCGCGCTCGGTGACGCTGACCACGGATGGCGAGATGCTGCTCGGTTATGCCCGCCGGCTGTTGTCGATCAACCGCGAGGTGGTGTCGAAGTTCATCATCCCCGAGATCGTCGGCGTGGTGCGGCTCGGCTCGCCGGACGACTATGGCGAGCGCGTGTTGCCGCATGTGCTGAAGCGTTTCGCGCAGTCGCATCCGTCGATTGCCGTCGACGTCACCATCGACCAGAGCAGCAATCTGCGCCGCCGCATGGACGACCGGGCGCTCGACATCACGCTGCTGACCAATTCCTACAAGACCAGCGCACTCGGCGCCGAGGTGCTGCTCACCGAGCCGATCGTCTGGGCCGGCGCCAAGGGCGGCAGCGCGCATCTGCGCGAGCCTTTGCCGGTGTCGCTGTGGGAAGAGGGCTGCGCCTGGCGGGCCGGCGCGCTCGATGCGCTGAGCCGTGAAGGCCGCAATTACCGCATCGCCTATATGAGCGCCCACACGGCCGGCCAGCGCGCCGCCATCATGTCGGATCTCGCGGTTGCACCGTTGCCGAAGTCGTTCCTGGGCAACGACATGGTCGAGCTTTGCCCGAAGGACGGCATGCCCGATATCGGCACCTACAATCTGGCGATGGTGGTGTCGCCGGACGCCAGCGCGCCGGTCAAGGCCGTCGCCGACCATATCCGTGCGACGTTCGAGCTTTTCCGCGAAACCGGCAAGTTCTAGAGCGGTTCACCGTTTCACGGAAACGGCGAGCCGCTCTAACTCCTTGTTTTGACGCAATTCCCAAGGGAAAGCACTACACGCATTTCCCGGGAAAACCGTTTTACACTTTTCCTGGAATTGCTCTGCTATTCCGCTGCTTGGGCGGGGCGCGCCGCGAGAGCGGGTCGCGCCGTGCGCCGCGCAGTTGCGCGCCGCTTGGTGGGCTCACCTTCAAGGAAGGCGACGATGCTGTCCCTGGCGCGACGCGCCTCCGGCATCTCGATCAGCGGCCAGACGTGGAACATGCCTTCCTCGTAGACGACCTGGACGTCGACGCCGGCAGCGCGCGCCTTTTTGGCGAAGATCAGATTGTCGGGGCTGAGCAGGTCGTGCGAGCCGGTCAGAAGCAGGGTCTGCGGCAGCACCGAGAGGTCGCCATAGAGCGGGCTGATGTGCCAGTCGCTGCGATCGATGCCGGCACTGTACATGCGGATCGCTTCCAGCCCGCCGGAAATGCCGAGCCACGGATCGTTGCGTTCCGCCTCGAACACTTCGGGGTTGGACAGTGACATGTCGAGGCCGGGTGAAATCAGCACGTGGCGCGACGGCAAGGGCAGGCCTTCCTCAGCCGCCATCATGGTCAGCACGACGGCCATGTTGCCGCCCGCGGAATCGCCCATGAAGACGATGTCTTCAGCGTCGGTCTCATCCAGCATCTGCCGGTAGACGTCGCCGACCATGCCGAACATGGCGTGGAAATCATGCTCCGGCGCGATGGGATAGATCGGCACGGTGATGCCGAAACCCAAGCGCTCGGCCATCTCGGCGATCAACCCCCAATGATAGGATGTGATCTGGAAGACATAGGCGCCGCCATGCATGTAGAGGATGCGCCTGCGTTCGCCCGCCTTCGGCGCGATCTCGTAGACGGGAAAGCCATCGACGCTGCGATCAGTGGTATCGAGCCGCTCCCGCAGCAATGCCGGGGGATGATGATCCTCGGTCTTGCGGGCATAGGCGATCCAGCGCTGCAGGTTTTCCGGGCTGGCAAATGCCTTCTTGCGGCTGTGCCGGAGGATGAAGGAAACGAGGTGGCTTTTGAAACTGGGCATTCGAATACACAAGCTCGGCAGCAGCCGACTAAGAGAATTCCCCACTATCTCGAAGATCGTACCTCCAGCCGAAATGTCAAGATTCTGGCCCAAGCCAACACGGTTGTTTGATCAGCCACGTCCGCGGCTCTGGGCAGCGCGGCTCAGCGCCGGGGCAGCAGCGCGGCGCGAAGCTTGATGTCGGTCGCAGCCGGGACCACGCGGCGGTCCCGGCGATTGGTCAGCAATTTGCACTTGTCGGCGAAGGTCATCAGCGGCCCGAGCCCAGGATCAGGCGCGACAGGTTGGTCTGGGCGTCGATGCGCGACGACACGGGCCAGCCGATGTCCTTCTGGATTTCGGGTGGCAGGTTGTTCATGGCGCGCACGGCCTGTGCATTCTTCATGGCCGCACGAAAACGGCCGAGGGTCTCGAACATCTCTATTCTCCTTTGGAGCGTTGTGGCGGCGGAATAGTCCGGTCCGCCCTTCGATGTCCGTTAAATGCTTCACGTCTGTATCGGACGGATTGCGCCAAAACAGCGTTTCGGTTTCCAGATCGGTGCGATCTGGAAACATTTGCATACAAATGAAATTGGGCGAATTGGCGGCCTTCGTAAGGCGGCTTATTCCCGGCTGCGCCTGGCGGCATGGCCTTCGCGCGAACGCCGCCGCGGGGCGGAGTCGCCGGCGACGCCATCCTCGCTGACGGTCTTGCGTGGCGGCAATTTCACCGCCGCCGACAGTTTCGGGAACGGATCGACCTTGTTGGGAAGCGCCATCGCGTAGACGAAATGCTCCTGGAACTTCGGCTCCAGTGCGGTCTCGATCTTCTCGATGTGGCTGACGGTATCCTCGATTTCGCGGCGATAGCCGCGATTGAGCAGGGCCATGCGCGCACCGGCGCCGGCGGCGTTGCCGACGGCCGAGACCTTGTCGAGGTCGCAATCCGGGATCAGGCCGAGCACCATGGCGTATTTCGGATCGATGAACGAGCCGAAGGCGCCGGCGAAATGGATGCGGTCGACGTGTTCGGTGTTCTGCTTCTCCATCAGAAGCTTGGTGCCGGCATAGAGCGCCGCCTTGGCAAGCTGGATGGCGCGCACGTCGGTCTGGGTGATGGTGATCTTGGGTTCGCCTTCCTTCAAGACATAAGAGAAGGTGCGGCCGTTGACCGTGACGCGCGGCGACCGCTCGGCCAGCGACCCGTCGATCACTCCATCCTCGGAGATGATGCCGGCGAGGTACATTTCGGCCACGATCTCGATGATGCCGGAGCCGCAAATGCCGGTGACGCCGGTCGCCTGCACGCTGTCGAGGAAGCCGGGATCGTCGGACCAGAGTTCAGAGCCGATGACGCGGTATTTCGGCTCCAGCGTATCGGGGTCGATGCGCACACGTTCGATGGCGCCGGGGGCAGCGCGCTGGCCGCCGGAGATTTCCGCGCCCTCGAAGGCGGGACCGGTGGGCGAGGAGGCTGCGACCACCCGCTTGCCGTTGCCAAGCACGATCTCGGCATTGGTGCCGACGTCGACGATCAGCATCATCTCGTCCTGACGATGCGGGCCTTCCGACAGCGTCACGGCTGCGGCGTCGGCGCCGACATGGCCGGCAATGCAAGGCAGCATATAGAGGCGGGCGCCCTGGTTGAGTTTCAGGCCGATATCGGAGGCCTTGATGCGCACCGCGCCCGAGACGGCGAGCGCGAAGGGCGCGCCGCCGAGTTCGGTCGGATCGATGCCGAGGAACAGATGGTGCATGATCGGATTGCCGACAAAGACGGAATCCAGGATGTCGTTGCGCTGGACATTGCCTTCCGCGCAGACCTTGTCGACCAGGCCCGAGATCGCCTCGCGCACGGCGACCGTCATGCCTTCGCGGCCGTCCGGGTTCATCATCACATAGGAGACGCGGCTCATCAGATCCTCGCCGAAGCGGATCTGCGGGTTGGAGGTGCCCGACGAAGCGGCGACGCGGCCCGACAGCAACGACACCAGATGCATGGCGATGGTGGTCGAGCCGATGTCGCAGGCCAGTCCATAGGCCTCGTTCTTGAGGCCGGGCCAGAGTGCTATGACGCGGGCGATGTCGCTTTCGGCATCCTTGTGGATGGCCGCGGTCGCGGTCCAGTTACCCTTGCGCAGTATGCTTTGCACCTGCGGCATCAGGTAGAAATCGAATTCGAGGTTTTTAAAGCCCCAATCCTTCATCAAGGCGATCTTGAGGCGGTCGAGATCGCCCAGCGGCTTGTGCATGTCGGGCTCTTCGATCTCGACATAGCACATGCGGATTGCCGCATCGCGGGCGATGACGCGCGTGTCGGCATCCTTGCGGATGGTCTGGGCGTTGATGACCGTGTCCTGCGGCACGTCGATGACGAGGTCGCCGAGAATCTGCGCCGAGCAGGACAGGCGGCGCCGCTCGGGCAGGCCGCGGACGCGCTCATAGCGCTCTTCCTTGGCGCCCTTGGGCGAGATGTGGTCGTTGGACGAGACGATCTTGTGCTTGGCGAAATTGCCTTCCTGCACTTCGATCTGGCAGCGACCGCAGGTGGCGCGGCCACCGCAGACGCTCTCGACATAGACGCCGAGCTGACGCGCGGCATCGAGCACCGGTGTGCCGACGGGAAACCGCCCGCGCTTGCCTGACGGCATGAACAGCACGAGCGGATCGGTAATGTTTGCAGGCGAGTTCACGATTGCGCGCTTATCCCCTGGCCATGCGGGCTTCACGGCCGCCGCGCCGGCGACCGCCATTGCCGCCGCCTTCGCCCGGAGCGTTAACGGCGGTGGGCGCTGCGACCGCCTGGCCGCCTTCGGCCGGTTTGTAATCCTTGTAGGTGCGGATCCAGTTGGTGCAGTTCTCGTCGGTGCCGTTGAGCACATTGGCGCCGCGCACGGCTTCCATTTCCTGCGGGCGAACCGGGTTCATGATAGCGCTAGTCATGCCGGCGCCGATCACCATCGGGATGAAGGCGGCGTTGATGCCGTGGCGGTGCGGCAGGCCGAACGAAATGTTGGACAGGCCGCAAGTGGTGTTGACCTTGAGCTCTTCGCGCAGACGGCGCAGCAACGCGAAGACCTGGCGGCCGGCATCGCCGAGCGCGCCGATCGGCATCACCAGCGGGTCAACGACGACGTCATGCGCCGGAATGCCGAAATCGGCGCAGCGCTGCACGATCTTCTTGGCGACGGCGAAGCGCACATCCGGATCCATCGAAATGCCGGTCTCGTCGTTGGAGATGGCGACGACCGGAACGTTGTACTTCTTGACCAGCGGCAGGATGGCTTCGAGCTTTTCCTCTTCGCCGGTCACGGAGTTGACCAGCGGCCGGCCCTTGGCGACCTTGAGCGCTGCCTCGATGGCGGCGGTCACCGACGAGTCGATCGACAACGGCAGGTCGACAAGGCCCTGGACGATCTCCAGCGTCTGCACGAGCAGGCCGGGTTCGGTTTCGTTCGGATTAACGGAGGTGACGCCGGCATTGACGTCGAGCATGGTGGCGCCGCAGGCGGCCTGTTCCAGCGCATCCTTGATGACGGTCTCGAAATTGCCGGCGATCATCTCGGCGGCCAGCTTCTTGCGGCCGGTCGGGTTGATGCGCTCGCCGATGACGCAGAAAGGCTGGTCGAAGCCGATGATGATCTCTCGTGTCGCCGAGGCGACGATGGTCCGGGTCATGAAGTCTCTCCGCCTGATATAAAGATTTCTTTATATCGTTGTCTGGTTTCATTCAAGCGAATGGCTGGCCGTCCGCGCTGTCAGTGCGCGGTCTTCACCATATCCACCTGCGTTTCGGTAATGTCGTCGTGCAGTATGCTCTCGAGCCGGTCGGCGACCATCTGATCGTCGTGGCGGATCTCACGTTTCCATGGCTGGCGGCCTTTCAGCACACCCGATTCATCGACGATCTCGGCGACATATTCCTCCTGGCGGTAGGCCATCACATGGATGCCGGAGACACCAGGAATTTCCTTCACCTCGTTGATGATGTCGGTGCAGAGCTGCTTGCCTTCCTTCTTCTGGTCCTGCGCGCCTTCCAGCCGCTTGATGATGGTATCGGGAATATGAATGCCCGGCACGTTGGAGCGGATCCATTTGGCCGTCTTGGCCGAAGCCAGCGGGCCGACGCCGCACAGGATGAAAACTTTTTCCGTATGCCCCAAGTCCCGCGCCCTCTGCATGAAGGTTCTGAACATCGGCACGTCGAAGCAATACTGCGTCTGCACGAACTGCGCGCCGGCGGCGATCTTCTTGCCGAGATGGATCGGGCGGAAATCGAAGGGTGGCGCGAAGGGGTTGACGGCGGCGCCGAGGAAAATTTGCGGCGGCGTCGTCAACTTGCGGCCGGACAGGAACTTGCCGTTGTCGCGCATGATGCGGCAGGTTTCCAGCAACGACATGGAATCGAGGTCGAAGACAGGCTTGGCGCCGGGCTGGTCGCCGGCCTGGACGCCGTCGCCGGTGAGGCACAGCATGTTGGCGACGCCCATCGCCGCACCGCCCAGCACGTCGCCCTGGATGGCGATCCGGTTCCTGTCACGGCAGGCAATCTGCATGATCGGGGCATAGCCCATGCGGGTCAAAAGCGCGCAGATGCCGACCGAGGACATGTGGCAGTTGGCGCCGGAGGCATCGACGGCATTGATGGCGTCGACCCAGCCGTCGAAGATTTTCGCGCGGTTATAGACGTCTTCGGGATCGGCGCTGTCGGGCGGGTTGAGCTCGGTGGTGACCGCGAATTCGCCGCGCCGCAGCACACGCTCCAGTCGGCCACGTGAGGAGTGGCCGGGCAGGGGATCGAGCGGCAGATGGATGCCGGCCGGGTTTTCGTCGCGCTGGCGGCCGATCACGCGGCCGCTCCAGTGTTGGCTTTGGCAGCGGCTTCACCGGCCGCTGCCGACTGCGCCGTCACCCGCAGCCAGGCCGAGGTTTCGCGCAGCGACTGGTCTACGGGCTTCTGAACGGTCAGGATCCTGTCGCCATGCTCCATGTTCCGCGAACCTTCCCAGGCCTTGACCCATACGCAAGGCATGTCGGGCTCGACCTCGCAATTGCCGTTGGCGCGCACGCCGCCACACGGGCCGTTGCGCAGCTGCTTGGGGCAGTTCATCGGGCACGACATGCCGGTCGAGGACAATATGCACTGACCGCACATGCGGCAGTCGAACATGAAGCCTTTTACGCGTTTTTCAACGAACTTGATCGGCGCTTCGACGCGGCCGTAGCCAAGGCCTTTCCACAGCGGATGGAGCAGCAGGAACATGTCTGCGAATCTGGAGTAGAACCATTCGAGCAATCGCGAATGGCGGATCGACCACAGCCTGATCGCAAACGAGCGCTGCACGCGCCGCTGCGGCGATACGTCGGCCGGCTTGTAGTCCGATTTCGGCGCTGCTTTCTTGACCTGAGTGGCCTGGGTAACCGGCTGGGTAACCCTTGGCCCCTCTTTGGCAGGAGTGGTTTCAGACATTTTCTTTCCCGCCTGCCTTGACCAGAGCGACCAGCCGCTCGCGGTCGTATTTCGCGTCGATGTCGCTGAATGCCTTCTCGACCTCGGCTTCGAGGTCGTCGCCGACCGGGATCGGATCGGCCTTGCGCCATTCGGCGAGGTAATCGTCGGTGCCGCCGGCGCCGGTGCGCATGGCGCACATATCGATCGCCTCGGTGAAGCGCAGCGGCAGTTCGCGCTTGGCGTTTTGCCGGCCCTTCTTGACGATGACCTGGGCGGGGATGTCGCGCCAATAGACGACGATCAGATCGGCCATGAATTCTCTCACTCCCTGTAGAGCGCCGTGCGTCCATGAGGGAAACGACGCTCCACCACTTTGTCCAGCAGGTGCGAGCATTGCCGGATGCGCAGTGGGGCTGCTTGTTATGGGACGACGCGCGCGCATTCAAAAGCGACGCTATTGGACGTCGCAAAAAGAAAGGCGAGATTCCGAGGGAAGGCTGGCTACCAAACCCGCTTGGTCAGGCCGGTCCAGAGATAGAACCAGATCGTCGGATGGTACCATTGTTTCGACGGCAGGCCGGGGTCGATCGTGACAAGCTTGCCGTCCAAGGCACCGCGGACCGCCTCGACGCAGATGTCGCGCGAGAACGCCGCCTGGCGCAACGCATAGCTCGAAATAATGTCGCCGGGCTCCGGCTTGCCGCGCGCCTGTTTCAACACGCCGCCGGTGTCGACGCCGGCGT